>JAJDDS010000524.1 GCA_029260195.1 Phycisphaerae bacterium | reverse complement strand
AGCTCGATCGTGTCTGTCCCGTACTCAGGCGGTACGGTGCCGCCGTCGTCGCGCTCACCATCGACGAACACCCTGAAGAAGCAATGGCCAAGACCTGCGATCGCAAGCTGCAGATCGCCCGCCGCCTTCACGACCTCTGTGTCAATAAGCACGGCATGAGACCTCAGGACATCTTCTTCGACTGCCTCACGTTCCCGGTCACTACCGGCAACGAGACCGACCGCCGCCTCGCCCTCGAAACACTCGACGGCATCGAAGTCATCGCCCGCGAGATGCCCGATTGCGGACTCATCCTCGGCGTCTCGAACGTCAGCTTCGGACTCGCGCCTGCCGCCCGCGCCGTCCTCAACTCCGTCTTCCTCCACGAAGCCACACGCCGAGGACTCACCGCCGCCATCGTCCACGCCAGCAAAATCCTCCCGCGTAACAAGATCAGCGACGAACGATGGGACGCCGCACTCGACCTCGTGTACGACCGCTCCCGCAATGACGGAACCCCGCTGACTCACTTCATGTCGCTGTTCACCGAGGGCGAAATGGTCGCCCCCCAACGCGACGTCTCCAAACTCACCATCGAGGAACGACTCAAACACCGCATCATCAACGGCGATCGGATCGGCATCGAGGACGACCTCACCCAGGCGATGACCACGTACAAGCCGCTCGACATCGTCAACGAAATCCTGCTCGACGGTATGAAAACCGTCGGCGACCTCTTCGGCGCCGGGAAGATGCAACTGCCCTTTGTCCTGCAATCCGCCGAAACAATGAAGGCCTCCGTCGGATTCCTCGAACCCTTCATGGACCGCGTCGAGGACAGCTCGAAGGGCTCTATCGTGCTCGCCACCGTTCGTGGCGACGTCCACGACATCGGGAAGAACCTCGTCGACATCGTCCTCACCAACAACGGATATACGGTACACAATCTCGGCATCAAACAACCCATCAGCGCCATCATCGACGCCTGGCGCGAGAAGAAGGCTGACCTCATCGGACTCAGCGGGCTACTCGTCAAATCCACCGTCGTCATGCGCGAGAACTTGGCCGTCCTCAACGAACGCGACATCAACGTTCCCGTCATTCTCGGCGGAGCAGCCCTCACACGAAAATACGTCGAACAGGATTTGCGTCACGAGTACAAAGGCCCCCTCTACTACGCCAGGAACGCGTTCGACGGTCTCAAATTCGTCAAACAAATCGCCGCCGGCGACTTCAGCGTCCCACCGCCCACCGATCAACCCATCTCCGCAGCCGCCCGCGCTGAACGTGATGCAGCCGCCGCCGAGATCCTCCCTCGGCCCGCGCAGTCCGCTATTGCCCCGGACGTCCCCATCCCCACCCCGCCTTTCTGGGGACCCCGCGTCGTTGAACAACTCGAACTCCGCGCAGTACTCGCCTACCTCAACGAGAAGATGCTCTTCAACGTCCAGTGGCAGTATCACCGCGGCGACCGAAAAAAAGAAGAGTTCCAGCGATACATCGACACCGAGATTCGACCCATCTACCGAAAGCTCGTCCAACACTGCCTCGACGAGAACATCCTCACCCCCCGCGCGATCTACGGATACTGGCCCGCCCAGTCCGACGGCGATGAACTCATTGTTTTCGATCCCAAAGAGCTCGACCGCGAGATCGCGCGCTTCGAGTTCCCCAGACAGGGCAAGGCTCCGTACTGGTGCTTGAGCGATTTCTTCCGTCCCATCACCGCGAAGGAAATGGACGTCGTCGCGCTCATGATCGTCACCGTGGGCTCCCGCGTCGGGGATGTGGAACGCGATTGGTTCGGTGAAAACAAGTACGTCGACTACCTCCACCTCCACGGTCTCGGCGTCGAGTCCGCCGAAGCCCTGGCTGAGTACATTCACAAACAAATCCGAGTCGAGTGGAACATCGCCGGCCAGGACGGCCGTGACAAACAGGATATCTTCCAACAACGATACCGTGGTTCACGGTACAGCTTCGGCTACCCCGCGTGTCCACGCCTCGAAGACCAGGTCAAGGTCTGGCCGCTCCTCGACCCCGAACGCATCGGCGTCACCCTTTCCGAAGAGTTCCAACTACACCCCGAGCAATCCACAACCGCCCTCATCACCCATCACACCGAAGCCAAGTACTTCAACGTGCGCTAATCGGCCGATCGGGGGGAGAGTCATCGCGACCAGTGCCCGAGAAAAAACGGTTGCTGGCCTGATCGGGATCGTCGTCGGCATCGGCGAATACTCCGCCCGGGCGAACCCGGTACCCGATCTCACGCGGCGTGGCGGCTTGGCTGTGACCGTCGCAGTAGATGACGTTTGTTCTGCCGAGGTGTCGCGGATCGACCGCCGTTCTTGGGCTTCCCGCGTCACCGGTCCCACGATCTGAGGCGTCGGTCAGGCGGGGCGGGTCGAGCGTCCAGCCATGGTTTCCAAGCGCGTTGAACTCCGTCCCGCCATTGTCGTAATCAAGTCGGTCGGCGGTCGGAACACCCGCTGCCGTACCCATACAGTCCCCGGCGAGGACGGTGCCTGAAAAGGTCACGATGCGGGAGCGATTGACCGGAAAATTGTGGAATCGGCCATTGGTCTTGCGCGCGTTGCCCAGGAACTGGTGGTTGTATCCATAGGCGTAGTTTCGCTCGTCGTTCCATTCGGACACTGTGGGGCAGCGGTAGACCGTGCTGTCGTAGTCTTGACGGTCGTCGCTCGTGCTTGGCTCGTCGAACGCGTACACACCAACCTGTTTGCCCATGGCGGCGACCCATCGTGGACGATACTTGAGTCCGTTGCCAACGTCATACCAATTCGCCGGATTGCTCGTCCCGCCGGGCTGCTTGTAGAACCGTCCGGGGAGCGACACATCGTGGTTCTGATCCGCGTACATATGCCACCCGTGCGAGAGCTCGCGCAAATGGGTCATGCACAGTACGGAGCGAGTTTGCTTTCGCGCGCGAGAGAGCGAAGGCAGAAGAATGGAGACAAGCAGCCCAATGATCGCTACCACAACCAACAGTTCGATCAATGTAAACGCGCGTCGGCTTCGAATCACGAGTCTTACCTCTCGATGACCAGCATCACAGGCTGGGACCGCTGTCGGAACCGAGCATACGCTCTCGGACGACGACGATGGGGGGCAAGCCGTGACTCAGCAGGTCATCGTGGAACCGCTTGAGCGAAAACGCGTCGCCCGTTTTCTTCTTGTAGTCCTCGCGGAGTTTGAGAATCTGTAGCTTGCCAAAGGTGTACTTGAAGTAACCGGGGTCGAACGTACCGCGCTCCGCCTCGCGTCTCGCGGGCAACTTTTCGAGAAACGTGTTTTCAATGAAGAACTCGGTCGCCTTCCGAATGGTCATACCGCGCGCGTGCATGTCGATGGCACAGATAAATCGGCAGTTGCGGAGCAGTGCGTCCTGCAGTTGCGCTATTTCGTAGAGGGGGCTCCCGCCCCCGAAGCCCTCTTCTAGCATCATCTCCTCGGTGTAGTGCGCCCAACCCTCCGACCCCGCGTAGCTGACGAAGATCTTCTGCAACTCGCTCTTGGCGCGGTTGCTGTGGAGGAATTGGACATAGTGTCCGGGATACGCTTCGTGGACGGAGACGTTGGTCGCCACAAACCGATTGAAATCCGCCAGCCACTGGCGTTGTTCCTCTGCCGACCATTTGGGGTCGACGGGCGTCACGTCGTAGTAGGCTTCGGTAGCGACGGTCTCGAACGGCCCCGGGGTGCTCATCATGGCGCTCGCCCATCGGGCGAACTTGGGCGTTTCGGCGACCATGGCCCGAACGTCCGAGGGGATGGTGATGACTTCATGGTCGATGCAGAACTGGCGAATCTCCTCGAGCTCCGCCGCAATCGAGGGGATGAGCTCATCGGGGGTGTAGGCGTTTGACTTCATGACACCCATGACGTCGGCGACGCTTTTCCCTGGGAAATGCTGCTTCGCGATATCGCGCGCGCGGTCGAGGTTGCGGTCGAGGTCGCGCTGCGCGATCGCGCGCAGCGTGTCGATGGAAATGTCGACCCCCTCGGTGTCGCGCAGCAGTTGCAGGAACGCGGACTCGCCGATGGCGAAGTCGTCGGTCGATCTGGGGAGCTTTTCCGTCTCGATGTAGGCGACGAACGCGTCGATCGCGGCGGCGGCGCGTGTGGCTGCCGTTTTCAGACGGGTTCGAGCAGCCGGGTCTTTTACCAGGGCGAAGGCGTCGACGATGTCCTTGCGGACAAACTCGGCTGATCCGGTGAGATTGGCGACGGCGACTCGGCAGTAGATTTCGGGCAGGACATCGTCAAGATTCGCGCGGGCGTCTTGGAACAGTTGTGGGGCTGCGTCGAGCAGCTTCGTCGCGGCGCCAATGCGATGATCGAGCGGAGCGTAGTCTCGACGGATGTAGTTGAGCAGTCCCCAACTAATGTCGTAGAACATGGGGTCGCGGCGATGCCGCTTCAGGACCGTGAAGTCGAGGAATTCCTTGCCGATGGCGTAGCCAAGGATCCGGTAGTCGACGCGGGCGCTCGTCGATAGGTTCTCGGTCGGATAGCCATCCAGACCGGCGCGGAAGTTGCGATTGCGGTTGATCCAGGCTTCGATGGCGGCGGCTGACCGATCCGGGAGGACGCCGTCGAACCGGTGCAATCCGGCGCCCGCGGCGTCGGTGGGGTAAAACTTCCAATACTCCGCGATGTAGGTCTCGCCGAAGTTCGCGCGACGCCGCGCGGCTGCGGGGGGTCTCATGCCGATCATCGAGACGAGCAGCACGGCGATGACGGGAACCACGATGAACCAACGACGCGATCTCACAGATCATCCCTCTGGTTGCGATATTTGGGATATCAGCGGTCAGGACCCGCACGCGCAGCCCCGATCCTACCCGTATGGCCACTCCGCCTCAACTCCACCCCCGAATAGACGCGCACAGGGGCGTTTTCACCGAAGCGAGGCCTGATATGAGAGGATCGGTGACAAATCGCGGCACGACGCTATGATGCACGCGATTAATCTCGCCAGCAGGGACGATGTTGCCGGCGACCGACATCCAATCCGGCGTGTGGAAGATTCGCCGTGGGCGTCCGGCCCGCGACAAGCAAGAAAGGTCACGACTGCATGATAGCCACAACGACGATTGCTCCGACGGGTAGCGCGCATGATTCCCGGGACACCGTGCATCCGCTGGGGTCGCGGGCTCGCGTGTTGCTGACGAGCGTCTTCGGTCCGTACGCGCAGGATGACGAATACGGCAGCCGCAAGCTCAACCCAATGGAGCTGTATCACAATCAGGTGACGCGCGAACAGGGGATTTTTTCCCTGCGGATGTTCCACCGATCCTGGGGGATCATGCTGATCCAATCGAACATCTCAGCCCCATGCACGCTTCTGGATTTTCCAGACCTGGAGCGATTTGTCGACGAAATCCGCACCGAGCAGTATGACATCGTCGGGATTAGCTCGATCATCCCGAACATCGAGAAAGTGCGGAAAATGTGTGATCTGGTGCGAGAGCATTTGCCCAACGCCACGATCGTCGTCGGTGGACACGTCGTCAACGTGCCCAGCATTGAAGAGCGCGTCGACGCTGACCATTTCGTCCTGGGCGAGGGCATACGGTGGATGCGGCGATTCCTCGGCGAAGACGAAGACCAGCCGATCACACATCCCCGTATCCCGTCGGGGGTCAAGGCGCACACCCTGGGCGTGGGCTTGTCTCACAAGCCCGGCGATGTCGCGGCTGCGCTGATTCCGTCCGTCGGCTGTCCCATGGGGTGCAACTTCTGCTCGACGTCGGCGATGTTCGGCGGAAAGGGCAAGTACGTGCATTTCTATGAGACCGGCGACGAGCTGTTCGAGGTCATGTGTGGGCTGGAACGGGATCTGAAGGCGCGGTCCTTCTTCGTGATGGACGAGAACTTCCTGCTCCACCGAAAACGATCGCTCCGACTCCTGGAGCTAATGATCGAGCACAACAAATCCTGGGCGCTGTACGTCTTCAGTTCGGCGAATGTGCTGAGATCGTACACCATGGAGCAGCTCGTGGGTTTGGGGATCTCCTGGGTGTGGATGGGGCTGGAGGGCGAGGGCTCCCAATACGCCAAGCTTAACGGGACCGACACGCGGGCATTGGTGCGAACGCTTCAGTCGCACGGAGTCCGCGTCCTTGGCTCGACGATCATCGGACTGGAGGAGCACACGGCTGGCAACATCGATGCCGCCATCGACCACGCCGTGAGTCACGACACTGAGTTCCACCAATTCATGCTGTACACGCCGCTGCCGGGAACGCCGCTGTACGCCGAGCATCTGACGGCTGGGACGCTGCTGGATCCCCGCGAGATTCACGACGCGGACGCGCACGGGCAGGAGCGGTTCCGCCACAAGCACCCCAACATCGATCCTGGGCTCGAGACGGAGTTTCTGCAACGTGCGTTTCAGCGCGACTTCGAGATCAACGGGCCCAGTGTCATACGCGTCGCGCGAACGACGTTGATGGGTTGGCTGAAGTACAAGAACCACCCCGACCAGCGGATTCGCGCCCGGTTCGCATGGGAGAGCAAGGAATTGGCGATCATGTACGCCGGAGCGCTGTGGGCGACGCGCAAGCGGTTCCGGCGCTCACCACTGACAAAGAAAATATCGGTCATCCTGAAAGACTTCCATCGCGAATTCGGATTGAAATCGCGTCTCGCAGCCCCGCTCGTCGGACGGTATGTGCGGTACAAGATGGGCCGGGAGGAACGCCGCCTGCAAAACGGCTGCACCTATGAGCCGCCGACTTTCTACGAGACCAACCAACTAGCGGCTGCGATTTCATACGCTCGGTAGACCGCGGTGTGACTCCGACGCTCCCACGACCGGCCCCCCGGTCAGCCGTCCGCCGCAATCACGTGCGGCCTCGAATCGCGCCGTTGGTGTCGAGCGTCAGTCCCGCAGGAACGATTTGAGTTGCGTGTGGGCGGCGGACATTTCCTTCTCAGCCCGGGACATGGAAGCCCAAACCTCGTCGATGTACCCGTCGGCTGACGCGGACCACGCTCGGTTGATGTTGCGCTCCGCCAGGGCGAACTTGGTCATCACGTCTGCGTAGGACTGCAGACCAAAGCGGTGGGCCATGGACTCGCGAGCGTCGGCGAAGGCGCTCAGATCCTCAACCAGTTCGTCGTCGATGCGCCCGTGAACATCGTACACGTCGACCAACTCCGCGTCGCGGATCATCATCTGCAACCGCCCCAAGAGCTTGCCGAGGCTGGACTCAAGCGTAGCCATATCGGCGTCGAGTTTATGCGAATGCGTGTCGGCGGTCCTGGCGGTGACGCGCAGGAGGACGACGCCGGAGACACCGAGCAGAAACGTGGCGATGTACCACACCCACTCGATCGTGTTCCACGCCAGTCCCGCTGAATCCGCGTGCCGGACAGCCACAAACGCCGAAGCGAAGAAACCAACCGTCAGAAGTAACAGCCCGAGTTTTCGCAAACCGCTCATGATCAAGCCGCTCCCGCGATGATTCTGTAAAACGCGTTTCCGACGCCGACGAGTGCTTCACCAACGATTAGGCCAGCCGCGATGGGGATGCCGACGTCCTCGACGAAGCGACGCCCCTTGTACCGCTCAGTCAGGATGCGGGTCAGGCATCCAATCGTGTACGTGAGGACCGTCGCGAACGGCATGTAGAAGCCGAGCCCGATCAGGACCCCAATGCCGCCAAGCCCGCTAAACGCCAGCATGGCGCCCAGTCCGGCGCCAGCCGTATACCGCCACGTGGGGACGTCGCCGCTGACGATGCCGTTGATAACCGTGGCGAGTGCCGTTCCCTGCGGCGCGGGGAGCTGATCACTGCCCAGCCCATGACTCTTGTCGAGGACGAAAATCAACCCCATAACGAGGATCGGGCCAAGCCAAGTGCCGAGGAGCTGGCCGATCTGCTGCATGCGTGGCCGCGCGCCAACCAGGTAGCCGGACTTGAGGTCGAGCATCATGTCGCCGGCCTGCGCGATGGCGACGCAAACCGCGGCGCCGACGATGACCGAACTGACGATGGAGGCGTTGTCGCCGAGGCCGCTGCTGATGAGAATGAGTATCGTCACGGCGATCAGCGTCATGCCCGATAGAGGTGACCAGTTGGTGCGCCCAAGGCACTCGGACACAATCACGCCTGCCACCCAGATCCAAAGCGTACCGAGAACCGCCATCGCAACGGCTCGTCCGAGCGTCATCTCGGGCGAGCAGAGTTTCGCGATGACGATGAGCGCGACGGCGCCGAAGATAATCCCCGCGTAGAGCGTGCCGATGGAGAGTTCGTCGGCTGTGTCACCGTCACCGTGGGCCTTCTCCCTGGCGGCGTCCTGCATGGACTTGAGGGCGCTGCGAATCAGCGGGAAGGCTGCGATGATCCCGCCGATCGCCGCGCCGATGAGCATACCGATTCCGGTCGGCCTGAAGAGCTCAAACCTCAGCGCGTTGGGGACCCCTTTGAGTGCGTCAGCCGCGGCTTCGGCGTCGAGGGGCGATCCGTTGGCGGCTGCGGCTGCCACCGGGTCGATCATCTCCTTGACCTCCGGCGCGCCGAAGAAGAGCAGCAGCGGCGCGAGGACGAAGTAGCAGATGAATCCGCCGTATCCGAAGACCATGCCGCCCTTGCCGGACAAGAAGCCGACGCCGACGGTCATGAGTGAGAGGAAGAATGTCAGATTGAGGTACGTGGGCAGCCCGAGCGCGTCGCCAAGCGGTCCCTTGGGATCCTCGCCGACAAACGTCAGCATGAGCAGATAAGCGATGCCGGAGACGGCCGCGCCGCCGAGGAGGAGCATGGCTTTGCGGGTACCAGCCCCGGGCGATTTGAGGATCGACGCGACCGCGATGCCGCCAGGGTACGCAAGCCGGTTGAAATCGATCATCTGCCGCCGGAGCGGAATGATGAACGCAAGCCCGAGGATGCCCCCAGTGATGCACGCCAAAACCATCAGCGTCGGGCTGAACTTGGTCAAGTCGCCGTACGTGTCGGGATTCTCGCGGGCCAGGATGAAGAGCGCCGGCACTGAGAACATCATGCCAGCCGACGCGCCGTTGACGGCTGACGCGATGGTCTGGTTGATGTTGTTCTCGACGATGCTGGTCCGCCGCATGATCCCGCGAAGGATGCCCCAACCGCAGATGGCTGCGAGCTCCGAGCCCTCGATCGAGAACCCGAGAATGAGGGCGGCGTAGCCGATGGACAGCGCGATCACCGAGCCGATGCCGTACCCGACCAGCACCGCCGGCAAGGTGAGTTCCGGATACGCCCCGTGTCGGATCGGGCGATCGTGGGATCCGGTCGTGTCACTCACATCGAAGCTCCGCCCCATCGATCGTCTTCAGACCCTACCGCGCCTTCTCCATCCCTGCGAGAAAGGACCAACGCGGAGACCGCTGAGGCGCGTCGAAATACGAGCGCTTCTCCGCGCCCTCCGCGCACCTCTGCGCTCTCTGCGCCAACCCGCTTTTTCTTTCCGTTCACCGCGCGACCTTACTTGACGCCGTGCATCATCGACGTGGCCTTCCTGGCGATCAGGAAACACACAAGAGACGCACCGATCATCGCCAGAGTGACGTAAGTGAAGTAGGCGGTCGGCTCGAGAACTTCCCATTTCTCACCAGCCAATCCCGCGCTGAAGTTGCCGAAGAAGCTAGTCAGGAGCCACATCCCCATCAGCATGGTTGCGAATCGCCGGGGCGCGAGCTTGCTTACCATCGACAGGCCGACCGGCGACAGACAGAGCTCGCCGAGCGTGCAGAGGATGTAGAACCACAGCAGCCACGCGGAACTGACCTTGAACTGCGCGGAGTTGACGAAGAGCGCGTTCAACGCGTCCCGGAACGCGGGGTCCGCGCCCGCGACGAGCACTTGCTTGTACTCCTTGTCGGCGAGTTCGATGGTCGCGGTGAATGTCCTGGTCGCCTCATCGAAACTGAGTTCCTCGGGCTTGAATCCATCAAGGTATCGCGGCTCAAAGCCTGCGGGAAGCTCACCGAGCGTCACACTGGCCGAGAACTCCAAGTCGCCGTTCTCGTTGGCGGCGGACTTTGCCAGGTTGGAATTGGCTGCGAGTTCCCAGACCGCGCGCACGTACGACGCCGGGGCGGTGGCGCGGAGAATCCGATCGCGGTGGTTGGCATTGAGGACGCCACGCATGACAAACTGCCCGCCGTCTTCATCGACGGAAAGGCGCCCACCATGCGCGATCATGGCCTCGTCGAATTCCCCCGCCTCATACTTCTCCAGCGCTTCCCCATCGTCGGCCGCGAAATCCGGAGCGTCGTGAAAATACAACCGACCCTCCTCCTGCGTCACGACGCCGGACGGGAGCGCCGTCGCCGCATGCGTGCTCGTCTGATTCTCGTATTTGACGGACCAGATCATCAGCGAGAACGCGATGCCCTGAAGGAACACCCCGATCGCCATCTTGGCGGCGATCGACAGATTGATGTGCCGCTTCGCGAGAAAGAGCCACAACCAGGCGAAGATCGGCGCAAAGATGACAATCGCCAGCGCATTGATCGACTGGAAGTTTGTGGTATTCACCGGGTTGATGGCGACGAGCTTCGAAAGCGATGCCTTGACCGTCGGCCACAACCCCAGGTCCGCCACATCGACCGGCGCCTCCGGGTAGATTGTGGGCTCCGGAGGCGGATCGGTCAGGTATCGTTGCGTCGTCTGGTCGGCCCAGACGTTCATCGCGTTCCCCGCCTGCTCAAACGCACCCCAGAAGAACACGACGAAAACGGACAGCACGTAGATGGCAAGAACCCGGTCTCGAACAGCCATGCTGAGATGCGAAAGTATCCACGCGGCAAAGATCGCGCAGCCGCCGCCGATTTCCAGTGAGACCACGTTGTCCCAGTTCACCAACCCAAGCCAGCCAAGAATCGGTGAGCCCGCCATGAGAACCAGCCCCATCATGACGAACATGGCGGGCGAAACTTTCGCGAAGCTCGGCATTACGGAGGGCGCGCTTTCCGCTTCGACTTCCGTCATCGCGTGATCCGCAGACGCGGGGGCGCCACTGCCGCGCTCCTCCTCTTCGTCCGGTTGATACTCCGCGTCAGCGGGGAGTTCCTTAATCCATGGCAGGCCAAATACGTACACCAGCAGGCCGAAAACCATGCCAACCCCGGCGGCGCCGAATCCCCAATGATAACCCAACCCGGGCGTATCCTTCAGCGCTCCACAGACCAGCGGGGACAAGAACGCTCCGAGGTTGATGCCCATGTAAAAAATGGTGTAAGCCCCGTCCCTTCGCGGGTCATTCTGCGGATAAAGCCGCCCCACTTGCACGGACATGTTGGGCTTGAAGAACCCATTGCCCATGATGAGGAAACCGAGCGCGGCGTAGAACACCCATATTTCCTCGAACGCCATCAGAAAGTGCCCGATCGCCATCAGGATCGCCCCGAGCACGATCGCCCACTTGTTCCCCATGAATTTGTCTGCCATATATCCGCCGAGCAACGGCGTGAGATACACTAGAGACGTATACCACTTATAAATGCCGGACGCGTCCTCCTGAGTCCACTTGAAGAAGTCGACCATGTACAGCACCAGCAGCGCTCGCATGCCGTAGTAGCTGAATCGCTCCCACATCTCGGTGAAGAACAGAACGAAGAGGCCGGTGGGGTGCCCGAGGAATTCGCCTTTGGTTCGCGACACGGCGTGGTTCTCCAAATCTTGCTGACTCTGCGAGCGATCGACCCTGAAAACGAGCGGTCGTCGCTTGTGGGTGGGCAACGGTCCGTGCCGGCCCGCCGATACCTTAGCCGATCGACCCCACTCGGCCAACCAAGCGGCACCAAAACGCCATCACACTCCTTCGCAAGCCAGTTCCCCACCGAGACCGTGGGAATCCACGGGCCAGAACGACGTCGCGCCCGACCGGCCAACCCCCCGACGGCATCCCCAAGGTGGCTGACATCGTGACCATTCCGCGAACGCCGCGCCGAGACGCCGTGGGAGTCGCGACCGCGCCCAAGATGGATATCAGAGACGCCGCGCAGTCCGGAGGTCGGTGCGGAGCGGAACGTGGCAGTCCTTGGCACCGAAGCGGCGAGCAATGATTCCGCGCAGCTCCTCCTCGAATCTCGGCAACTCCTCGCGCGACAAGACTCTCCGAATGTAAGAGACGCTGCGCGAGAAGCCGACCATCGCATCAGCCGGTACACGCCAGACGTGAGCGACGCGATGATACTCCGCCGGAGCATAGTCCCCCGACGCAGCAATCTTGCCTGGCCAATCCTGCTGCCGGTACTCGCGATTGTAGGACGTGTTGTGTCGAGCGATGAGCGCTTCGTACGCCGCCACAAACTCCGAGCGATCCGCGGCACGGTTGTTCCAGCAGAGCGCCAGCACACCGCCCGGTTTCAAAACGCGAGCGAATTCAGCCAGCGCGCAGCGCGGATTGAACCAGTGGAACGCCTGAGCGGCCATCACCAACCCGACCGACGCATCTCCCAACCCCGTCGCCTCAGCCGTCGCGCACACGCGATGCACGTCTACACCCGACACGCGCCGCAGCATCGCGACACTCGGCTCGACGGCGACCACCACCCACCCGAACGACGCGAGCCGCCGCGCGAAGATCCCCGTTCCTGCCCCCACGTCGGCTGCACAACCGCGGGCGGGCCCGCCGGTGTCTTCGGTGAGGATTTCAAACACCTCGTCTGGATACGCCGGCCTGTAATAGGCGTAGTCCTCCGCGCAATGATCGAACGCCCATTTCGCCATGGAGATCGTCCCCCACTCGACCCGGCGCCCGTCCGTCGCGCAGCCACATCCGGGCGACTTGATTCGCGCGGGACTTTACTCTACGCTGCCACGCACCGATTTGAAAGGACACGCAGTGAAACCACCCGTCTCCACCAGGTCGCCCCAACACAATCGAGCCACCGGCGACACGAACATCAACGGTTTCACCAATCGCACGCGAACCCCCTGACGATCCACACGGGTGACACGCCCGGGAAGTGAGCACAAATGGCCATCCTGCATCTCAGCGACGAACAGATTCGAGACTGGTCCGTCGAACAGAAGGACCGTTGGTGGCGTGACAACGTCTACCGCGGCAACATGCCCCAACTCACCCTCCGCTCAGGCCTCACCGGCATGCTCATCGGCGGAGTTCTCTCACTCACCAACCTCTACGTCGGCATGAAAACCGGATGGACGCTCGGCGTCGGAATCACCTCCGTCATCCTCGCCTTCGCCATGTTCAAGGTCATGTCTTCCATCGGACTCGCCAAGGAATTCACCGTTCTCGAAAACAACTGCATGCAGTCCATCGCAACAGCCGCCGGCTACATGACCAGCCCGCTTATCGCGAGTCTGGCTGCGTACATGATGATTACCGGAGAGGTCGTCCCGCTCGTTACCACGATGTGCTGGATGATATCGATATCAATTCTCGGCGTGCTCTTCGCCTTCCCGCTCAAACGGCGGTTCATCAACGACGAGCAGCACCCCTTCCCCGAAGGCAGGGCAGCCGGCGTCGTCATGGACGCCCTCCACACCAGCGACGCGGGCGAGGGACTCTTCAAAGCAAAAATCCTGGCAGTCTGCGGCATCGTCTCAGCCGGTGCGGAGTTCCTCAAGCAAGGCGACCTTCTCGCCAAAGTGAAGATGTCCTTTCTGCAAATACCCGACGCCCTCGAAGAGTGGTTCTACCACCTGACTGGCTGGATACCCCGTCTGAATGACACCCCCCTTCCCCAGCTCACCGTCAGCTTCGAGCCTGACCACGTGATGATGGCCGCCGGCGGGCTGATGGGGATTCGCACCGGTGTCTCTCTACTGATCGGCGCCATCGTGAACTACTGCATTCTTGCACCGTTCATCATTCGCCACGGCGACATTCTTGGCACGGTCAACGGTGCGGGCGAACTCGCGTTCGGCTTCCGCGCGATCACAACATGGGGCCTGTGGGGCGGCGTCGCCATGATGACCACCGCCAGCATCTTCGCCTTCCTCAGCAAACCGAAGATGATCCTCAAAGCGTTCAGCGGCCTGATCGGCGGGAAGTCCGGTGCAAACGAAGAGGACTGTCTCAAAGACGTCGAACTGCCCATGTCGGTGTTCGTCATCGGGATTCCGGTCGTTGGTGCCATTGTCGTGGCACTCGCCTTCATCTACTTCGACGTCTCGATTTGGCTAGGGATGCTCGCCGTCCCGATGGTGTTCGTCTTCACCATCATCGCCGCCCACTCGACCGCGTTGACATCCATCACGCCGACCGGAGCCCTCGGCAAACTGACGCAACTCAGCTACGCCGCCCTGACACCCAGCATCACCACCAACATCATGACAGCCAGCATCACCGGCGAGGTGGCGGGAAACGCGTCAAACCTGCTCATGGACATCAAACCGGGCTACATGCTCGGCGGCAAACCACGCCATCAAGCCATAGGACACGTGCTCGGCATCTTTGCTGGTGCGCTCGTCTGCGTCCCGGTCTTTTACGCCGTCTTTCTAAGAAACGACCCGCAGGGGTTGGTGAGTCAGAAGTTCCCCATGCCAGCCGCACTGGTCTGGAAGGCGGTCGCGGAAATCCTGACCCGAGGACTCAGCGAATTGCCAATGACCGCCATCTACGCAGCCGCCATCGGCGGACTTGTCGGCATCCTCTTCGAGTTCATGAAAATCGTCAGCAAAGGCCGGTTCCCCGTTTCCGCCGTCGGGATGGGGCTGGCGTTTGTGATTCCGTTCACGACCTGCTTCGCGATGTTTCTCGGGTCGTTTTTCTTCTGGTTCGCGACCAAAGCCTTTAATCGCGAAGGGTCGCTCTCCAATCGGCTCTTCGTCCAAAACCTTGAGCCCGTCTGTGCGGGCGTAATCGCCGGCGGGGCCCTGATGGGTATCGCCATCGCAGCCCAAATGGTCCTTCTCGGATGACCGAGCGAAGCACTGTCATTCCACGCGGAGCACTGTCATTCCGAGCGAGGCGAGGAATTTTGCCGCATACCGAGAAAGACGCTTCGCTTCACACAGCGGCTTGTCCTGTCCGTCGCGCCCCCATCAGTAACGCCGGAACCCGGAGTCCAACATCGATGAATACAACCCACGTTCGAACACTAACCGCCGCCATGATCGCCTTGGCCATCACCTTGGCTGGCTGCGACGCGCCACCACCCACCAACACCGATGACGTCATGGACTACGTCCGCAATGGAATAGAAGGCGCCAAGGTACGCCGTCTCGATCCCCCCGCCCAAGAGTATGTCGACGCCGTCTTCGCCGCCTACACAAGGTGGCGAACCGCCTGCGCGTCCATCGAGGAACTCGCCGATATCGACGATTTCAATCCGCTCGGTTCAGACGACTGGCGCGAACTCGACAAGATCAAGAAGATCCTCAAGACCGTCCGCAAGTTCAAGGCCGACGAACCCGATCCCGCCAACGAAGACGCCAAGACGCGCGCGCAGTGGCTCGACGAAATACGTTCCGCCGTCGCCAACGTCCCGGACATCCCCGCCGGCCGAACGACCCACTTGCCCACCCGAGTGTCCGCAGTGCTCGGCGCGGGCGAAACGTCGACTACCAATGACCGGCTGGCCGACGACTTCGAGACGCTCTTCGCCCTCATCGAAACCAACGCCACGGACTTCGACGCGAAAAGCACCGGCCTGACATTCAAATCAACCACCGCCAGCTCCCAAGCCGCCGCCATATGGAACCGCTTGCATTCCGCCCTATCCACCGCCCGACAAACCGAACGCGACGAGTTGCAAGCAACGCTTACCGAAGGCCGCGAGAGTCGTGACCTGGCTCTGCAACAAAAACGCGATCTGCGCACAGCCGGGCTCACCACCGAAGCCGACAAACGCAGCTTCCGCGAGCTCGAAATGTTCATCCAGTACTACGACACCCGCATCAAGAACGCCGAGACCCGCCAGCGCGAACTCGATCCCAAAACCGACGCGGAATCGTAGCCGATCCCCCGCCCCTCCTTGCCACGACGACGGCCCCTTCCGCGTCCCTCCCGCGGAAGGTCACCTCAGCCCGCCCGCACACGACCGCTCGCGCAGACCACCCTCGCCTTCCATTCACCCAAGAATCCGTGAAGACCCTTGAAGCAGATCCTCCGGACCGCTACAATGCTCGACGGTCGGAGGAACTCACATACAACTGTTTTTCCTGTCTCACGACGCTCGAATCGGCGCGACCGGAACAGAACCGGGGACGTCAAATTGGAGAAGAGGATCCATGAGAATGCCAGCAAGAAGCAGCTACACACGGCAGCCCGTCAGCTTGCTCCGCCTACTCGCGTCTTCTTTCCTCGGCATCACCGATCGCCAGCGCGCCGTGCTTGTGATGTTGGCCCTCGTCGCTATCACCGGTCGCCTGCACGCCGATCCTGGTCCACTTGCGCCTTGCGACGTTGACGAGGACGGCGACGTCGACCTTGACGACTACTCGGCGTTCGATACCTGCCACACCGGACCGCTCGACACTCACGACGCCAGTCAAACCTGCACGCTGGCCGACAGCAACAGTGACGGGCACGTCGATGTCCTCGACTTTCGCAATCTGCAAGCGTGCTTCAGCGGCCCCGGAAACCTGGCCGATACCGACTGCGCCCTCCGTCCCATCTCCATCGCTTTGGACGGCGCGTGCGCCGGCGGCAGCCTACCAGACCCTTCCCAAGCTCCCGGCCCCGACCTGCACAAGGTCACGATCAACGCTGCCGACGCCATTTGTAACGACGGCTCGCCCGGCATCTTCTACATCCGCCGCGCCGTCGACGCCGAACATCTGAACCGATGGGTCTTCCACTTCGAGGGGGGTGGTAGCTGCGCCGACTACACGTCGTGTATGGATCGCTGGTGTGGATTCGGCTTCCACACCGCCGCAAAAATGAGCAGCAATTGGGCCCACGACTCCATCGCCGGACAGGGTATCTTCAATGCCCCCGAGAGCCCCCTCGCAGCGAACAATTTGGCGTACTTATATTACTGTAGTTCGGACGAGTGGAGCGGCAGGCGCTCCAACGCCGTGCTCACTTCCGAGGTCGATCCTAACCAAAGCTACTCGTTGCACTTCCGCGGTCACCGCATCCTGGAGGCCGCCCTGGAAATGTTCTTGTCCGGACCGGTAACGTCGGATTCCGGCGATGAGACCGTACCGCCCTTGGCGAACGCCACCGACGTGCTGATCACCGGAACCTCGGGCGGTGCGAACGGCACGCGTTTCAACATCGATTGGATCGCCTCGCACTTCGACCCATCACAGACCACCGTCAGGGCAGTGCTTGACGCGGGATTCATTCCGTCGACCGAGGTCATCGACGACCCGGTCCTCTTCCAACTGATGGAGGACTTCATGCAACAGGACGGCGAAAACAAGAAAGACCTGTACAACCCGTTCTGGGACCAGTCGTGCGTACAGACGCTCGGCAACGCATCTGACTGGTGGCGCTGCGTCAACGGAACCTACACCACGTTGAATCACATCACCACGCCGTTTTTCCAGCGCATGGACGTCACCGATTCGAACGCGGCCGGGTCTTTCGTTAGCGTGTTCAACGCAACGCTTGATGAGTTCGCCGAGTTGGTCATCGCGTCCTTTGCATTGCTCCCCGACATCAGCACAACCGCCGTCGAAGCCGATCAGATCGATTTCGTACCTGGCGTCTACGGGTCCAACTGCAGCCAGCACGTCGCGCTCACGACCAACGACTACTTCCTGATCTCCACCGTTGACGACGCCGACGGCGTTCCGCGCACCTTCGACCAGGCGCTGCGCGATTGGCTCATGGGATCGGACGTCTTCATCGTCGACGAGCACCCAGCGCAATCCTCTACCTGTCCGTAGAAGAAACGAACATGACCTACTTCAAAGCCAGCCGTAAACGTCCCCTTGCACCCGTCCTTTCACGCTCCGCCGGGACTCCTCCCCTCAGCCAAGCGCGTCTCCGCGCACTCTGCGTTAATCCGTTTTATTCTTTTCTTTCAGCGGTCGATCGGACTCAGATCCGCTCCCCGCACTCCGGACACCGCGGCGCGGTCAGACCGCGCAGAATATGCCCGCATTGCAGACACCGTAGCTCCCGCTCCCGCGAATAGCGAAACGTTAGCCGATCATAAATGAAGATCGCCAGCACGAACGCCGGGGCGATCATCACCGTATAAATGGTGCCCTCGGTGATGTATCGCTGCGTCGGCGACAGGTTCGGCCGGATTCTCCGCGACGGTGTCGCCGGAACCGTCACCCACTCCGCGTCGTAGAGACCCGTCAGCGCCCAGAAGGAGCGGGCGTTGTTGTACGCCCAACGCGGCAGTCCCGTGGCTGCGATGCCGATACCCATCGAGAGCGGAATCAGAACCGCGATCAGCGTCCGCGTAGGCCAGGTCATCGGCCGGCGCGTGGCGATCCGGGGCGGTTTCTGGGGGCGTGGCATGCTCGCGATTCTACCGCGACGATTCGCGATTGGCGACGTGCGCTCCGGTCCGAGCAAGGACTTGCCCCGGTCATCACCACGGGGTTTCTTGTGTCAGACGGTGGTTGGTTTCATAATGCCGCCGCGAAACGGCGGGAGGGGCCTGCCGAGAATGGGCCAGCCCCACCCGGGGCGGCGTCGGGGCCGCGTCGGGAATGCGACAGCGACGGTGACGAACACCAGAACGGAAACGATGACGAACACGAATACGACTGCCAAGGCAGTGCCGCCGGAGTGGCCGCGGACCTGGATGCTGTGGGGCGTCGCACTGATCGGGGTACTGCATACCCCAAGTCTGTTCAATCCGTTTGTGGCTGATGATTACGTTTACCTGGGACAAGCGCACGATCTGAGCTGGTCCGAGCTTCCTAGCCTGTTTCTGTCCGCCACCATGGATGAGACCGCCAGCGGGGTCTGGTGGACACCGGAGGGAGTTCTGCCGTTCTATCGGCCGGTGGCCATCGTGACCATGGCGATGGAATACCGCGTCTGGGGCATGAATGCGTTCGGATACCACCTGACAAACGTCCTCCTGCACATGCTGTGCGCGTGGATGTCCGGGCGAGTCGCGTTGCGGCTGACCGGAGACGGGCGCGTCGCCGTCGCCGCGGCGGTGATCTTCGGGATTCACCC
>JAJDDS010000523.1 GCA_029260195.1 Phycisphaerae bacterium | reverse complement strand
GTGGAAGCGAGCACGCCATTGATTTCGACAGTGACGTCGAGTTTGACGCCGTCGCGAAGAATGAGATCACCCGCGAACTCATAGAGATCGGGGTCGTCTATGTTGTTGAATACCAGCATCACCATGCCCTTGGTCCCGTCTGCGTCCAAGCCGCCGATATCGATGAGAGACGTCGATGTCACGTTACGCACTACTTGGATCATCCCGCCGAGGATCTTCGTCCGCACGGTGACATCGCCGGAGAGATTGCCGAGGACGGATAGACTCGCGAGGATTTCGTCCACATCAATTTCGCCGGAAACGTCGCCGTCGATCGTAAAGTCGCGGACGATGTCGCCTCCGACGTCGCCGGCGTCTTCCTGGAGGTACAGCGTGCCCGTCAGGTTGCCGCTGATCGAACCGCCGGCGAGCGACGAGTACCCGGTCCAGCTTGCGGCGGTGAGGTTGATCGACCCCACGTTCGCGGCTCCGTCGCCGGTCCCGTTCTTGATCCTCACCACGAAATCGTCGGTGGAAATCGACGGATCGAGGGTGATGTTGCCGATGTTCCCCGGGCTCCCGGAATCGTCCGACCGGACGTTCCACGTCAGGCTGCCGACAAGGAGCTTTACACTGGGGTTGGCGGCGTCCGTAGTGTAATCTACCGTGAAATCTGTTCCGAGTTCCGGCGTGTCCCCGTCGAAGCTGACGCAGATATCGGGTCCGGACGCATTGGTCGGGCACGTTTCGCCGGCGTTGGAAACAGGCGCCGCAAGGACGCAGAGCGCGAGCACAGTAGATAAAGTGCCGCCCCAATTCGTACTTTTTTGTTGGAGGTTCATATTGAACCGTCCTTTCTGGTAGCATGGCTACCTATGATTGGGTTGGAAAACCGATTCCCGTTCATCGTGAACGGGTCGGATGCCAGTGTTTTAGGAGTGCCACGCCGATGACGCATCGACGCGCGCTGGTTGTGTCCTTGCTCCTGGCGGGGGTGCCCGCGCTCGCGGAAGTGGTCTCATATGAAGCGACCTCCTCCTTCCCCGAGGAAGGCAACGGGTGGGACCGTAGCACGTTTTGCGCTCCAGAGAGGACCATCGACGACGGGCTCATGCGCCAGGTCGTGGAACCAGGAGAGTGCGCCGCTCCGCCGAGCGGTGACCGAGATTCCTATACCCGTGCGATAGGCGCATTCACTGGTTCGAGGGCGTTTTTTATGGAGTGGGTAGTTTTCTCCGAGGGCGACAACTCGGAGTTTACGTGGGGTGCGCCTGCGGTGATTACGGCCTGGAGTTTCGGCGTACCGTTCTACGGGTTCACCATCGCCCGCGACGAGGTCAAGTTCGTGCAGGACGCGTTCGTGGTGATCCTGTTCGTGCCGATCGCCCCCGACGTTTTCCACAAACATCGCCTCGAGGTCTACTGGGACGCCGAGTATCGCTGGTACATCGACGATCAACTGGTCCACACCGGAACCCCCGGCGCCGGCTATCCCGACTTCAATCCCGCGATCAACTGGCGCGCGAAATCCGCGTTCATGGAGAGCACCGTGGCGTGGGACTACATTCGGTACGGCGACATCCCGGCCGCGTCGAGCGGAGATTTCGACAGCGAGGGCGACGTGGACCTGCGGGACTGGTTCTACTTCGAGGAGTGTGCCGCGAATGGTGGCCCCGATATTGACGCTGGTCCCGGCTGCCTCTGGGCGGATATGGACGCCGACGGCGACGTCGACTTTGCGGATTTCCGGCGGTTCCAGCTCGGCTTCACGGGGGATGGCGGTTAACGACGGGCAGAAGAACACGACAAAGAACGCGACGCGGCGTGCCGCTCGGTAAGCTCCCCACTTGCGAACGGCACGGCGCCGCGCGGTGGTCGGTTCTTTGGAATCCGTTGTGAGTGTGGAGACGCGATCGCCCGCACGGGGCTCGCGCACGAAAAATCCCCGCCGATCGGCCATTGGGGCCGACGAACAGGGGATATCACCACCCGAGTCGCGATCAAGTGCGATTGAATTGTCAGAACAATGCGACACGCCGAATCTCGCGGCGGCCGTTTCTCACCGTCCGGTAGTTGGGGCGCAAATCGAACGAGTCAAGCTCCGTCCAAAAAAAAAACGCTCCTGGGGTATCGAGATCTGGGGTCTGGGGAAAACTCCGGAACTGCCGCTTGAATTGACATACGGGCAGTTTAGTATTGGGTGTGGTCCGATGGGGGCGCGCGTCTCACCATACGCCGAGTTGCCAGCCCACCCGACTCGATAACCAAGTGCAAAAGCGGAGGGGTGTCCAGGCCCTGCGGTCGTTTCTCACCAGTCCCGGCCTACAGGAGCCTGTGACACCCCCCGCCTATCCGCAGCGCTTTGCGTCGTCTCGTTGTTCGGTTTCGACGGTCCTCTTCCAGATACAACCCGCGCCTGCGGCCCGTTTACACGAACCCCAGGCGTCTGTAAACAAGAAACCGTGGCCTCTTTGCGATCTTTCGCGGCGGCGACATGTTTGAAAACCCCCAACTGCGGGCACCGCCACGCCCGCCCACCCCAGTCTTGTAAGTCTATTCATTCGATGACGTTAGGTCAAGCTTCTTCATCCCAGACGTCGTCATTCGGGTGTGGCCATACTTTGTGGAAACGGAGAATTCGTCCTTCGGGACTTCAGGCGCGTGGGTGTCAGGCAGCTTGTCTGCCCGTGTTTTCGCAACGTTCAGCGGTGAAGCACTGGCGGACATGCCGCCAGTGGCATCCGCCCAAACACAATGCCAAAAACCATGGCCACGCCCTTGGTGACGGCGTCGGGTCGGCTGCCGTTGGCGAGGTGCTGCTCGCGCTGCTAGAATCGGGTTTCGGCGGGTGTTGGTTGGGGCTTGTTCAGGCGGCATCGGGAAGGTGGAATTCGGGACATTGAGCACATCGTTGACGGAAGATCAATCGGTATTGCTGGACGCGATTCGGAAGTTCGTGCGGGCTGAGCTGCTGGAGGCGGATCGGCGGGCGGA
>JAJDDS010000522.1 GCA_029260195.1 Phycisphaerae bacterium | reverse complement strand
CAACGGTGATAGTCTTTGCGTCAATGGCGTCTGCCTCACAGCGGTCAGTATCCGCGATGGGGTCGTCGAATTCGACGTCATCGAGGAGACCTTGCGCCGTTCGACATTGCGGTCCTTTCGGAAGGGGCAGCGGGCCAATCTTGAAATGTCACTCCGCGTCGGAGACACGATCGACGGGCACTTTGTGCAAGGGCACGTCGACGGAACAGCCACGCTCGCCCGGCGCGCCGAGGAACGGCGGGAGCATCTATTCTGGTTCGAGCCCGAGGACCGCGCGCGTCCGTATCTCATCCCAAAAGGGTCCGTCACGATCGACGGCGTGTCGCTTACGATCGCCGACGCGTCGCGGGGAGAGTTCAGCGTCGCATTGATCCCGACGACGCTGGACCTGACAACCATCGGGAGTTTGCGCAAGGGCGATCAGGTCAACGTCGAGTCGGACATCATCACGCGAACCGTCATACACCGGCTTTCGTGCATCGAGAAAGGCGGAGGGATCACGCTCGACGAGCTCCAGGCGCAGGGGTTCGCATGAACACCCGACCGGACCATACCACGGGGAACGATCATCACCCCGATCAACCCGCGGCGAGCAAACCGCGAATCGCCATTACCATGGGTGACCCCACTGGGATCGGCGCGGAAGTCATCGCCAAGGCGCTCGCGGACCCGACAGTCCGGTCACTCGGGCGCTTCATCATCTACGGGATGGAGGAAACCCTCGACGTGGCTGCCGGTCTGGCGGAACTGGAGACGTGTTGGTACCGATGCCCGCACGATCGCGTAAGGTCGATCAACAGCGGGGTAGTGCTTGCCGACTACGACGAATACTCAGTACCCCCGGGCATGCGAAGCCCCAGCAGCGAGGGTGGGGCTGCCTCACTGCGGTTTGTCGAGGACGCGATGCGTGCAGCCGGGGAAGGCGTGGTGGACGCGATCGTCACCGGTCCGATCCACAAGACGAGCTGGAAGCTGGCTGGTTGCCGACTTCCCGGGCACACCGAGCTGCTCGGGCAGCATTTCAACCGCAAGCAGGTCACGATGATGTTCGCCGGCGGTCCACTGAAGGTGGCGCTCGCCAGCGCGCACGTGGGGTTGTTCGACCTGCGCAACGGATTCACGATCGGGCGCGTGTTCCACACGATCGACGCCTTCGACGAGGCGCTTCGCCGTTACTGGGGGATCAGGGAGCCTCGGATCGCAGTAGCGGGTCTGAATCCCCACGCCGGCGAGGGTGGGCGATTCGGAGACGAGGAATCGCGAATCATCGAACCGGCGATCACGATGGCGAGGGAACTGGGAATCCTGGCGGACGGTCCGTTTCCAGGTGATACGGTGTTTCACAAAGCGCTGCACGGACCCTTCGACGGGGTCGTGGCGATGTATCACGATCAGGGGTTGATTCCGGTCAAGCTGCTCGCGTTCGATTCAGCCGTCAATGTGACGCTGGGGCTCCCGATCATCCGCACCAGCGTCGACCACGGTACGGCGCTTGACATCGCGGGCAGGAACAAGGCAAACCCCGGCAGTATGAAGTCGGCGATCAAACTTGCATGTGAACTGGCGTCGCGACCGCCCTTCGACTGTCCACGCATTCCATTGAAGATCAGCGAAGCTGCGGCAACGCCCGCGCCCCAGCCGGAGCACCGCCCGCAGTAACCCGATCAGGTCGGGGCGTCGGCGCCTCGGACGATGCGAATCTTGAGGGCGTCGACGCGCAGCAAACCGCCAAGCCTGCGCACGCGCCAATGAACCGTGACCGGCTCACCGATTCGGATGTCTGACAGATTGGACAGACGTCCGTTGATAAGTACTTCCGTTTCGGGGTCCACGCGGACCTCTTCCGTCCTGTGCTCTCCCGATTTCTCATGCCGGTACTTGAAAGTCGCAACGTCGGCGTTGAGATCGATCCTCTCGAACGAACCGATCTTGGCCACGTAGTCGACGTCCGTGTCCCGCTCGCCGCAGGAGCAGAACGCGGACATCGCGGCGCAGAGCGCAACGAGCGCGGCCTGTCGAGCCATCGCCGCCGAATGCGCGTTCGCCAGCCGATCCCGCCCGCATCCAGATGCCGAGGGTGGAGAGGTCATGGTTCGTCGTCGCCGGCAGAGCCCAGTACGCGGGCCGACCGTGACTGGTCAATGTCGCCCGTGGCGGCAGCGCGGTCAAGGTCGTACCGGGCCGGAGAATATTCCACCCGAATCACACCCGGCGAATTGAAAAATAAACTCACAGGACCTCCAGACACCTCGGTCCGCCCAAAACACGTTGGTGATGAGCGGATTCCACTTCTTCGACCGCGAAGCCGAATTGTGAGTTCCCTACCACGGGTTGATACCACCGAAAGGACCCAGGCGTGCGAGAGAATGCCCCGAATAGGCGGTGCAGGGATTCGGCGGCGCGACCGATAAAGGTAGTACCGGCTCGTTCGGTCGCACTCGTATCGCAGCGGCGCCGGGGCATGCGCTCCGGGGCTCGGCGTCAACCTTGTCTTCGTTCGTGGCCGAAGCGCGTGGATTGGGTCGAAGGGATGTGTTCTTCGTGAAGTGTCTGTGTGTCATGTACCACTACGTTCGCGATCGCCTCGATGGGATGGAGGCGGGCATCCGCGGACTCAGCCAATCAGCCTTCGAGTCACAACTTGACGCGCTGTGCGAGAAGTTGACGCCAATCGATTGGCCCACGTTCGCCAACTGGCGCGCGGGGGCGGGGAACATCCCGGAGCGGTCCTTCCTGCTGACCTTCGACGACGCGCTCTCCGACCACGCGGAAGTCGTCTTTCCGATCCTCGAGGAGCGCGGACTCCGGGGCGTGTTCTTTGTGCACACCAACGTGCTCACCGAGGCGCGCATGGAAACAGCCCATCAGATCCACCTCCTGATGTGCAAGCTCGACATCGACGGGCTTGCAACGGCCGTCGAGCGATGGATCGGGCGGAACGGAGCCGGCATACCGTTCGATCTCGACGCGAACCCGATCGACGCGCAGCGGGTCTATCATTACGAATCGCCCGAACGGGCGACCCTGAAATACTGGTTGTCGTGTGTCGTACCGCTCGATGTGAGGGCGCGGATCGTGGACGACCTGTTCGCCGACCACGTGGGCGACGCACGGGCGTACGCATCCAAGTGGTACCTGAGTTGGGATGACCTGTCGATGATGCAGCGAGGCGGACACGCGATCGGAGGACACGGTCATAGCCACCTGCCCTACGCCCGGGTCACGGCTGCGGATCGCGAGCGCGACATGCGCCGGTGCGCCTCAGTCCTCGCCGAGGGATTGGGGATCGAGCGGCGGCCATTTTCATATCCGTTCGGTAATGGTGACGAGTCGATCGCGCGGAGTTGCGCGGACGCCGGGTTTGTGAATGGATTCACAACCCGGGAAGACTGGATCGACGCGAGCGGCGACGACCATCGCCTCAATCGCGTGGACGCGATCCATGTCGAATCGTTGTTGGAAAGGGAGTTCCTGTGCAGTCAAGTGTGATCGAGTCGGCCATTCCGGCTCCTCCCGTCGCGCCGCTCGATAAGCGGCGTCGTTTCATCGATGCCTACTGGCTTCGCCCGGAGAACGCCTTCTGGATGGTCCTTCGCAGCGACGCCCTGGCAAAGATCGAGTGGAAATCGCCAAGCATCGACCTTAGCTGCGGCGACGGCGTTTTCAGCTTCCTGCACGCCGGCGGACGATTCGAGCCAGATTTCGACGTCTTCAGCTCCGTGGCTGACCTGAACCGAGCAAGCGCGCCAACAGCCGACATCTTCGATCATGTCGACGACGACTATCAGCCATCCATCGCCGGACGACCCCGGTACACCATCGACGTCGGCACTGACCACAAGACCAGCCTCATCGCCAAGGCCGCGGAGTTGGGCGTGTACGACGCCCTCATTCCGCACGATCATAACCATCCGATGCCGCTGCCGGACGCGAAATTCGAAACCGTGTACTGCAACGCAGCCTACTGGGTCGATCGGATCGACGACTTCCTGCGCGACATCCGGCGTATCACCGCACCGGGCGGGAACATCGTCCTGCACGTCAAGCTCAAAGACATCAAGCAATTCACATTCGCCCACCATCGGGAGGAACTCGGCGACCGTTGGTTGAACCTGATCGACCGCGGGCGGCTCGCGAGTTGGCCGACGCTTTGTAATCGATCGACCTGGGAGCGGAGGTTCTGCGACGCGGGGCTCGAAATCGTCGCCGCTGAACCGTTCGTCACCGGAACACACGCCCACATCTGGGACATCGGACTCCGACCGATCGCGCCGCTGCTCATCAAAGCCATGAACGCGATCCACCCGCATCTGCGCCGCGAGATCAAACGCGACTGGGTCGATCTGTTCTGCGACCTATTAGAGCCGTTCTGCAAGTCAGACCTGGACCTGTTCGCAGGGTCGGACGCACCGGTCGAGATGCAGTACATCCTGACGCCCGCACATTGATCCACTTCGGACGCAGACGTCGGGGTTGGACTTGGGCATGGAAACCGGACGACCGCCGCGCAGCCGCCCGATTCGTTCCGGCGACACGATATTCGCCTACGAAGTCGCCGCGCCGTGCGGGTAATTAGCAGGACAGCGCAAAGCCAACAGAGCCGCGACCGTCAGGGAGCGGACAACCGTGTTCTCGGCCCCGAAACGCCGCGCACGCTCCCCGCAGATGTGTGCAAAGCGCGACATCGCGCTGTACTGTTAGTTACACGGATCGCCACACGGTCCGGTACTGAGCGTCGTCGGATTGTCCCAGTTGGCATTGTCGACGTCGCGATCCGCATCGTCGATCGCGCCGCTGCAGTCTGCGTCGGTAACGGGCTCATAATTCGTATCGCCGATGCACGAGCAAAACGCGAGGTTGAACCGAGCCGTGTCGGCTGTTTCATCCCCCTCCCCGTTCCCATTGAAGTCACCGTAGAGCGTGGGACTCAAGTGGATCGGTACGTAGTCTTCCCCATAGACATCGACGATCGTACCGGG
>JAJDDS010000521.1 GCA_029260195.1 Phycisphaerae bacterium | reverse complement strand
TGCGCGCGATCGTCATCGGTGCGAGTCGGATCTGGTGGTCCCGCCATCCGGCTTTGAGACGCTCGACCTTCTTCGCCAATTCACGCGCCGCCTCGCCATCGACGTCCATCGCCTTGGATCTCTCGTGCATATCGAGCGCGTCTTCGTACTTCCGAAGCGGCTTCGCGCGCGTCTCGGGTGTCATTGCCAACAGGTCGCGCCCGAGCGGGGCAGCACCCATCAGGCGATACCGATCGTTCTCGAGGAACCCGTCGAACAGCAGCTCCGCCGGGAAGGTCAGTTGCCGCTCCTCCCACTGTCGGATTGAGGCGGGACTGCCGAACGGAAAATGAACCGCCATCGCTGACGTTGCCTGCTGATGGTCGTCGACGCACGCTCCGCCGAAACAACACCCGTTTAGAAAACACCCCAGGCGACCGAACGCGAGGCCCCACGTAAGAACGATCGCGATGAAGTCGGCGTACAGCCGCGTTGACCACTTATTCCACCAGATGTATCCCCAGACCACGAAGGTGGCGGGGATCACGCCGCCCAAAAACTCCAACCCACCCTGCGTCACGTTGATCACGTCGAACCACAGGTTCTTCGAGTTCGCGAAATACTCGTCCCAATAATGAACGACGAAGAACACGCGAGCGCCGATCACGCCGGAGAACAACGCGACCATCGAGATGTTAAGTATCGCGTCCGGGTCACACTTCACGCGAATGCAACGACGCATCGCGAAGTAAACGGCGCTCAAGAACCCCGCCATCATCATGAACCCGTAGCTTTTCAGGGTCCATCCGGTGCCCGGCATCGTCCACAGTTCTGGATACATGAGGTGTTGTCCGGCTCCCTCCGCCCGTACGCCGATGGTCTATCTGGAAAAACGCGCCTCGCGCCGCGCAACCGCCGTATCCTAGCCGCACCGCGCCGACGCGCCTACCGGCATGTTGTCAATCAACCGGCATGATCCGATCCGCACCGCCAGACAAATCCGCCCCGGACGATCCACCGTCGTCATTGGTTTCAGCGTCTCCGCGTCGACGATGCTGACGTAGTCGATCGACACCGGGCCGGCCGACTGAATCTCCGATACCATCCGCTCGATGAGGCGCTCCGAGTCGTGCTCGCCTGAATGGTAGGCTGCGATCGCCCCACGGATCGCCCGTGAAAGCGACCCCGCCTGACGTCGCTCCGACGCCGACAGGTAGGTATTCCGGCTCGATAGCGCTAACCCGTCATCCTCTCGAACGGTCGGACAGGCGACAATCTCGGTTGGGATATCAAGATCGCGCACCATCCGCTCGATGACCTTGAGTTGTTGATAGTCCTTCTCCCCGAAAAACGCTACGTCGGCGGGTACGATGTTGAACAATTTGGCCACGACCGTCGTCACGCCGTCGAAGTGCCCCGGTCTGTGTGCACCGCACAACCCCTCCGTCAACCCCGTGAGTCGAACGGTCGAGACGCACGCCGGTCGATACATGTCCTCGACGGCCGGTAGAAACACGAGATCGACTCCGTCGTCGCGACACGCGTTCAGGTCGGCGTCGGTCGAACTCGGATAGCGGTCACAGTCCTCGCCCAATCCGAACTGCGTTGGATTCACGAAGATACTGACGACCACCCGATCGCACCGGCGGCGCGCCTCCGCGACCAACGCCCTGTGTCCCGCGTGCAGCGCCCCCATTGTCGGGACGAATCCCACGATCCGTCGTTCGGCTCGCATCGCGCGCACCGCGCCCCGCGTTTCGGAAACCGAGGACAACACGATTGGAGGTATCGAGGCGATCATGGCTGACGGCGCCGATGATAGCGCCCGCGCCTCCCCGTGTAAATCGTCACTCCGTCCGCGGGTTCGGGCGAGGTCCGAAAACAGGCGCCAAAACAAAACGCTCCGCCGCTGTCATTCGTCCCGCACGACGACTAGGATCCACATGGGGCTGTATATGGACTGCCGCGTCAGATACGTTCTTTCAATGGTGATGCTCGCCGCCGCAGCGACCTCGGATTCGGTCCGCGCCGAGCCCTGCGAACACACCAAGCTCCTCGCCTCGGATGCCGAGCCCCACGACGAACTCGGCTTCTCCATAGCGGTGGACGCCGGGTTTGCCGTCGTCGGCGCCCACCGCGACGATGACGCCGGTGGCGACTCGGGCGGTGCGTACATTTACCGGACCATCGACGGCGCGTGGTCCCAGCATCAGAAGCTGCTAGCGTCCGACGCAGCCATGGGCGCCCGATTCGGATATGCCGTCGCCGTCAGCGGTGATCTTGCCGCCATCGGAGCACCCATCGCCGGTTCCCTGAACACCGCGACCGGGGCGGCTTACATCTTCCGATACGATCCCAACGATGCGTCTTGGCTCGAGGAACAGATCCTCACCGCTCCGCCACCGGCAGCCGGTGACCAGTTCGGTATCTCGGTGGCGGTCGACGGCGACACCGTCGTCGTCGGCGCTTTCCTCGACGATAACGCCGCCGTCAACGCCGGATGTGCCCACGTTTTCAGGTACGAGGCTGACTCCGGCACGTGGGGCGCGGGGGCTACGCTCACCGCGCCCGACGCAGCCTTCAACGATCAATTTGGAGTCTCGGTGGCGATCAGCGGGGACGTCGTCGTCATTGGAGCC
>JAJDDS010000053.1 GCA_029260195.1 Phycisphaerae bacterium | reverse complement strand
CGCCGGCGAAATCGCGCTGCAGTCGCAGCCGGGCGCTCCGGGGGAAGCTCTGACCTCGAATCATGCCACACCGCCCCCCGATGGCGGAAAAACGACTCGCCGCCCACCCGGCGCGTCACCGATAACGACATTGAATGGAATCACCCAGTTCCCTATACTGGATTATCAGGCTGATTGTACTCCGGCACAATCCTGGCGAGCGTAGCCCGCACCCGCGCGGACCCGATGGGGAGAAAAAGCGATGAGATTATCAAGGATTGCCCGGGGCGTTTTCGTTGTCCTCCTAGCGGTCGCGGGCGGGCTCGCATCGCCCGCGGTGGCGCAGACTCTCGTCCAGGAAAACGGGCGTGCATTCGACGCAAGCGGCGCCAACAACAGCCTCGGTTCATCCTCGAACTCGGGGCTGTTCGGCTCGCTCAGCGGGGCAAGCACCCTGAATCTCGGTGCGTTCACCGACACGAATCTTCGGTCCCTGTCGGCGGAAATCGACGTCAATGACACCTTGTTCGTCCCCTCCCTCGGGGTCGATGGGCGTAACAGCACCCCGTTTTCGCTTGGGAGCGCAGCTGCGCCACTGGCGCCGTCGCAGCCATCGGCGTTTTCGACGAGCGGATTCTCGACGGCGCTCGCTCCTCAACCCTTCACCGTCGCCCCATTGTCAGGGTTCACGCTGCCCCGAGTTCCGAGCTTCTCGAGCACGGCTGGCCTCAGCCAGTCCGCGTTCAGCCTGACTCTCCCCACGCCGACGCGGTCCTTCCCGAGCACGATCGTCGAAACGGATTTCGGAACATTGCTCAACGGATCCGGCATCCTTGGCCGCAACCGGCCGAGGTATTCGTTCGATGAAGAAGACCGGATCGGGTTTAAACCGACGTTCAAACCGTCCTCCGCGCTGCCGTCCACCGGAATCGCAGCGCCCCGCCCGCCGTCCAACGAACTCATCAGAACGCTGACCGGTGAGAACGGGCAAATCTACGCCAACTTCGGCGTATCGCCGGATTCGGGCGTCAACTTCGCGGACCCGCTGCAGGTGTCGCTGGACGACCGCCTCAAGATCCGCACCGACTTCGATCCGCTCGCCTTCCAACCGCCGGAACTCCCCGGACTCGGGACCGGTCTGCCGAACCCGACGCTGGCTTCGCCTCTTCCGACGAACGACATGGATGTGTTCGGAGACGTCTTGCCGGAGAACTCCTTCATTCGGGAGACGCTTCGTCAAGCCCAGCAGATCGCCAACCCCGCCCGCGGACTGCTCCCGGAAACCGGCGCGGCGACGGATGGTATCGCCCTTGACGCTCGCTTCGGACTGAACGCCCCGGACCCGGCCCTTGCACTCCCGAAACTCGATCGCCCCGCACCAAACGTCCTCGGTGAGATGCAGGAAGCCGTCGCCTGGGTCAAACGTCTCAGTGCCCAGCAGAAAGACCTTAACGCCGACGCCGCGGCACCGCCCGTACTGTCCGAAGCGACGGAACGGGCGATGTCTTACGTCCGTTCCACCGAGGAAGCGCCGCTGTCGACGTTCGTCGGCGGCGGATCCGATCCGGCTGTTGAGTTTGCGCGTACGGCTGAGCACGCGCTCAAGAAGGGCGAATACTCCCGCGCGGTCGCACGATACGAGGTGGCGCTCGTGGCCGATCGCAACAACCCCCTGCTCCTTCTCGGGCAGGCACACGCCTACATTGGTGACGGCGACTACTTTCGCGCGATCCGTACGATTAGCAAAGCCATCGAGGGATTCCCCGAAATCGCGTATTTCAAGATCGACTTGACCCAGTTCATCGTTGACCCCGACCTCCTCGAGATTCGCCGAGCCGACATTGAGACGCGTCTGTCGCGACGAGAGGACTACCGCTTCCGTTTTCTACTCGGTTACATCGAGTACTACACAGGCTTGACCGACTTCGGACTGAAGAACCTCCGCCTGGCGGCTGCGGATGCGCCGGTTGGGTCGCCCATCTCTCGATTCCCAGACGCGATTACCGCCGGCCACGAACTGCGCCAACCGAAAGAAACCGCGCCGCCTTCTCCTTGAGGCTCGTTCCAACTGGGTGGCTCTGAACGCGCGACGTGCGACGGGCGAGCGGACATATCACAACGTCCGTCGATCGTCTATGCTGCATCGCCCTGGATCACCGATCAGGCGGCACTGGAGCGCTGCGGCGTGAGCACCACGCGGAATCAAGCCGATTGTCTGTCGCGACTCCTCGCGTGGACCGCCAACCGTCCACGCAAGCGGAGGGCCACGCGTCGCCGATCCGCCGAACTTGTCCGCCAAATCTGCCCGGACTTGTCACGCCTGGAGATCCTCAAAATCGCTGGAACCAACGGGAAGGGGTCCGTCTGTCGCATGGTCGACGCATCGCTTCGCGGATCCGGGCGGTCCGTCGGACGGTTCACGTCACCCCACCTGGAGCGAATCACCGAACGCATCGTCGTCAATGATCGGGAAATCGAGCCCACGCGGCTTGAGCAGGTCGCCCGCCGCATCGAACCGATCCTCCGCAACTTCGCGGACCGGGGCGGCCCGTCGTTCATCCCCGCGTTCTTTGAAGTGCTTATGTTGGTTGCCCTGCGGACCTTCATCGACGAGGGTGTCGCAATTGCGGTCGTGGAGGCTGGGATCGGGGGGCGGGACGATGCCACGGCTGTCCTCCCCGCGCGGGTTTCCACCGTGACTTCCGTTGGGCTCGACCACGGGGAGAAGCTCGGTCTGTCGCTTGAACAGATCGCGGCTGAGAAAGCGGGCATCGCCGACGCCGGGACCGCGTTGATTGTCGGACCGGGAATTGACGCCGGTCTGAGACAGCTCATGAGGAACGCCCTCGCAGGAAGAGGGATTCGCCTAGTTCCAGTGGATCGAGAGGCTGGCTTTGCGACGGCGACGACTCGAGCAAATCCGGCGGTGCCGCCCTATCAGCGGGAGAATGTCGCCACCGCCCAAGCGACGATCGACGCCTTCGCCCGTCACACGTGCAGCCAGGTACCTCCGGTCGCGTATGTTCAGTCTCCGGGGCGATTCGAGTTCTTTAGGGGCGTGTCGACGTGGCTTCTGGACGGCGCGCACAATGCGCATGCGATCGGCGCTCTCATTGAGGGGTTGTCCACCGGTTTCGGCGCGACCGACCGGGTATTAATCTTCGGCGCCTCGCGCGACAAGGCGTACGCCAGATACATGCACAGGCTGCCCGAAATCGCGCGTCGCATTTTCGTCACCGACGACTTTCATAACGCCGTTGATTGCGCGACGCTGGTGGCTGCCTTGCGACGCGAGACCGGCTTGCAAGCGACGCCCTTGCATACGGGCCTGCGACGCGCGATTCAAACGGAGACCATCGGCGGCGGTCGCGAACTCGCGGTCGTAACGGGCTCGATGTTTCTGGTTGGGAGAATCCGAAGCTTGCTGTCCGCGGGCGGCGGGCAGTCGTTGTCAATCGAGTAGCCCGAGCTGGGCGAGGGTCGCGTCGGCGGTCTGGTCGATCAGCGTCGCGATCGTCATCGGACCCACGCCCCCAGGGACGGGCGTTATCAGTGCTGCGCGCGCACGGGCGGCTTCAAAATCGACGTCGCCTACGTTTCCTTCGTTGTACCCGCAGTCGATGACGACGGCGTTGGGTTTGATCCAGCTTCCCCGTACGAACCGCGGGCGCCCGACCGCGGCAATCAACACGTCAGCGTGTCGAACGATATCGGACAGCTCTCGCGTCCGTGAGTGACACAGCGTGACGGTCGCGTGGGCGTTGATCAGCATGGACGCCATCGGACGCCCCAGGATCGGGCTACGTCCGATCACGGTCGCTCGGACACCGTCAAGCTCGACCTCGTATTGGTTCAATAACCGCATAATACCCGCGGGCGTGCAAGGGACGTACGCCGGCATCCCGAGAATGACACGGCCCAGCGCCGCGGACGTCACGCCGTCGACGTCCTTGGGCACAGGAATCCGCTCAAACGCCGCCCGCCGGTCGATTGGACTCGGGACGGGATGCTGGACCAGGATGCCGTGAACGGCGGCGTCGGCAGCCAACACGTCGATCTCGGTGACAAGTTCGTCCGTTGTGGTCCCCCGCGGCAGCTCGATCAAGAGCGACGCCATCCCCACCTCATCGCAACGCTTGCGCTTCATTCGGACGTACGTTGCGGAAGCCGGGTCATCCCCCACCAAGACCGTCGCCAGCGTCGGTGTCACACCGGTGGCGTTGCGCGCCCGCGCCACCTTCTCCGCAGCTCCAGCCAACACCTTTCGTGCGAGCGCACGACCGTCCAATAACGTAGCTTCGGCTCGATCCACCACGCCCACAAGCTACTCCCATCGGACGTGTCTGTCACGCTTCGGGAGTTGACACGGAGCCCCTAACCGACTCTATAATCATACCATGCGGGTGCTGACGCGTCGGAGCTCCGGGCGTCCCACGGGCCGGACCCATTTTGGTCATGAACACACGAGACCGTCCCGAGCGACGGCGCGTCTATCGATGCTTCTGCACGACGATCATCTCGAGCGCGACCTGCGGCTTCTCGCAAAATTTCTCGACATCTACTGCGCCGACAAGCACGCCGGAGTCGAGAAACACGTCGCCACGCTCAAGATGCACGACGTCGAAGCCGTCGCCGGGAGGAGTCTGTCGCTCTGTCCCTCCTGCCACGCCCTGCTCGCCCACGCCTTCACTAAACGAACCAACTGCCCGCTGGAACCGAAGCCCGCGTGCAAGCGATGCTCGGAGCATTGCTACCACCCCAAGTACCGCGAACGCATCCGCGAGGTCATGAAGTACTCAGGCCGCACCGCGTTGCTTCGCGGCAGACTCGACTACTTCTTCCACCTGCTCTTCTGATGCCGCTTCCGACGTGACGCGACGGAGTCGTGTCGCGTGCGCAAGAAAAACGCCGCAGCGTCGCTTGGTCGAGCGGCGCGCGGCGATCTGAATCGTCTTTGAATTCGTTGCGTCAGCGCCTAGTCGCTGATATGGAAGGGGCCGCCGAGCAACTCGTGAACATCGAGGGTATTGCGGACGGTGAGCATCTTGTTGAACACCGCGAGCGTGCCAAGCCCGCCGTTCTCCTGCCAGCTATCGGGATCGACCGTCGTGCGGATCCACTCGAGGATTTCCTCCTCGCGCTCGTCGTCTTCATCCTCGTCGTCGTCGTCATCGTTGCCGCCACCGCCGCCGCTCTGTCCGAAAATGGACTGAACGTTGGCCTGTCCGCCGCTGCCGCCGCCGCCGCCGCCACCTTGCTGTCGCTGGTTCAGGTCAATCTGCGGCGATCCCCGAAAACTCTGAATCTCGAAAAATATGTCGTCCACGTTGTAGATGCGCGTGTACAGCTTGCGATCGAAATCCGACTTGGTCGAGATGCGCAGCTTGTTGTTGATGCCGATGTAGGTGATTGGATCGATGTCGGTCAACTGATCGAGCACTTCGTCCAGCACCTCAGCGACCGTTGTGTCCTTCATCTCCAACGTCACCGGGCTTTCCTGATCGATGCTCTCGACTGCCAGCGCCGGCCACTTCACCACGACGTTCACCCGCCCGCTCTCGGTTCCCTGGGCCTTCACCCAGTCCACGACATCTCGGAACAGGGCTTCGTCCCAACTGACCTTCTCGACTCGGTGCAGCAGGAGCGCCCGGATCGGCGATAGGCGAACCTGAAGCCGAAGACGTCCCCCGTCGCGCTGCGTCAACTCGCGCGCAGTGAACGTACCGCCACGCCGCTGTCCAAACGATGGCTGGACACACACAAGACCGCAAAGACACGTCAGAATGACTACACGCTTCATCGCAACATCTCCTCGGTCCGACGGTCAGGAGCATCAAAGACCGCCGACTTCAACGCACACGCCAGCCGCACAGCCGACCTCGGCGACGGCCCGAACCCACCAGGGAAGTTTACATCGCCCCACAAGTCTCGGCAAACGGATCCTTTCAATTGTGGGGTGCCCAGGTTTTGGGGGCACCGCCCCATTCTACGACAATCGGCTATCTAACGCCATCAGCCAAGGCAATCAGGTCCGCGCGGGGCAGCTTCCCGCACATCACGACGGTCGAATCCGCCTGATGCCACCCCACGACCGCAGCGCCGGATTCCTCTCCGCAGACGGCGCAACGCCGCATCCCGGGCTCGTGGGTGTGGGCGCAGCTCAATCCATCGATTCGGCTGACGCTGAACACCGACACGAAGACCCCGTCCGCGACCCGCTCGTACACCGCGTGACTCCCGGGCATCCCCTTCACACCGCAGCTATCAGCACTATGAAGCCGGTACCCCGCCCGCGAGAGGTCTGGAACGGACACCTCGAATCCCAACTCGGCCGCCATCACACGCGCGATGCCGTCAGCGTCACGCGGCAGCCCGGATCGATGATGGCCCGGGCCGAGCTTCAGGCATCCGAAATGACGACCCACCACAAGTCGAACCACCCGCGCCCGCATTTTGGCTGATCCGTTCGCGGTGACGCCGCCGCCCCACTGGGCCACGAGCGGGTAGGCTAGCCAAACGACGGCGATTGCGGCAGCAACGCCCAGTGGCGCGACCCACCGCCGCGGCGCGGCGAACCGATGAACCGGCGGACACGACTCCGCGAGGATCGCATCCTGAATCCGAAGACGAAGCTCCTCCGTCGCCCGCTCCCCGGCGAACACGCGTGAGAGGCATCCCCGGAGGGAACGAATCCTCGCCACGCTCGCGGCGCAGGCTTCGCATTGGTCTACGTGCGCGGCGACCTCGAGATTCTTCTCGGGTTCGAGTTCGCCGTCCGCGAACGCATCCAGGTATTCGTTAAAGTTGCGGCAATCCACAAATCACGGTTTCCTGCGTATGTTCTCTCGCTCCGCGTAGCCGGAGAGTTTCTCCGCCAGCAGTCGCCGCGCGCGGTAGAGTCGGCTCATCACCGTGCCAATCGCGCAATCGCACACCTCGGCGATCTCCTTGTAGCTCAATTCCTCGAACGACCACAGCAGCAGGACCACCCTGTATTGCGGCTTCAGACTCTCGACCGCATGCTTCAGTTCCTCGTCGATCCCTTCCCACGCAATGTTCTCGATACCACCCTCGGCTGGGACCGTCGGGCCGACCGCGCCCTCGAACAGATCGAAGTTGACGTCGTCGAGCAATGACGGCTGACGCCTGGACTTTCCGCGGTGGGTGTAGAAGGCGTGGTGCAGGATTTTGAATAGCCAAGGCCTGACTCCAAAGTCGCGCATCTCGAACCGCGGAAACGCACGAAACGCCCGGATGAACGTCTCCTGGACGAGGTCGTCCGCCACCGAGTCGTTGCGCGCGAGGCGCCGTGCCATCCGGAACACGCTGTCCAGATGCGGGAGCACATGCTCCTCGAATCGCTCGCCGGAATCCGCCGTCATTGCTCGCTCGAGAAACGCCCCCCGGCGTGTGCCGGGCGGACGAGTTTCACCATCCATACAAGGAGTCTCTCACACCTCGAAAATTCCCACAACCGACGCATTCTGTGAAAAAAAATAGCGGAGTCATTTCAGGAATCGAGTCCGACTGAAAGCGGATCTCTCTATCGGTCGCGACGTGGATCAATACGACCGACGCGTCTCGTCCGGGGGAAATCCCCCATGTTCGCTGGCGGGATCGGCACCGTTGGATCGATTTGTTCCATACCGCGACGCGGGTCGTTCGGCGGGGTACTCAAGATTTGCCGGGACCGATATTTGAATCAACAAAAAATGGTTGACACGCCGATAAACAGGTGGGAGAATCCTGTGCGTGCGGTGCTCGGTGGGGCGAGATATCTTCTCTCGCTCAGGCCATGGAGCGCGTCGCGACGAAAACAAGACCCACTCACCGACCCATCCCCCATGGGTCGGTTCCCCCAAGGCCCGGTCCACCCCGCCGGGCCTCTTTTTTTGCGCTTCCTTCCGCACGACGCTTCCGGGCGAGGAGAGATACGAACCGCCGATGCGCCGGTCCCACGCACGCCGTTCGCATGTGATGAAGTCAGTGAATAGTGGCTGCGGTGTCACGCATGAACGCCATGCCCGGTTTCGTCGGGTGCGGCTGGGCGTTTCGTGAACCGGCGGGGGCTTTCGCCACACGCGCGTGACGGGCATACTTAACGTGGGTCGGTCGATCGCGGAACTCACGATCGCAGTTTGGAGGCGCGTGAGATCCGCATCGTGACGGAACCGGCCTCGCGCGAAAGGAGCTTCGAAGGTGCTGGTCGTTCGCAACATCGGACAGTTGGCGACGCCGCGCAACGGCGCACAGGTTGTACCCTACGGCATTGAGACGATTCCCCACGCCCACGTTTTGATCGAAGGCGACAGGATCATCTCATTCGGCGTTGGTGACGCACCGGAGCGAACCGCAGAGTGTGAGACTCTCGATGCAGGGGGAGGATGTGTCGTTCCGGGGCTCGTGGATTGTCACACACACACGGTCTTCGCCGGGTCGCGCGAGAACGAATTCGTCAAACGCATTCAGGGTAAGAGCTACGCTCAGGTCGCCGAAGAAGGCGGCGGGATCAGAAACACCGTCAACGCCGTCCGCCAGGCCAGCCTCGACGAGTTGGTCGGGCTGACGCTGCCACGATTGAAACGCATGCTCGCCAACGGGGTGACGACGGTCGAAATCAAGAGCGGGTACGGGCTCAGCCTCGACGACGAGATCAAGATGCTGGAGGCTGTTCGTCGGTTGAAGGAACTGCAGCCCATCGAACTGGTGGGGACATACCTGGCAGCCCACGCCGTCCCGGAGGAGTACACGCACAAACGGAGCGCTTACGTTGACTTGGTGTGCAGCGAAGAGTTGATGGGTCGCGTGGCGCGGGAGGGGCTGGCGGAGTTTTGCGATGTGTTCACCGAGCGAACCGCGTTCGGAGTCGAGGAATCGCGGCGCGTCCTGCTCGCCGCGAAAGAGCACGGGCTTCGGGCGAAGTTGCACGCGGATCAAATCACACAAATCGGCGCGTCGCGCCTAGCGGCGGAAGTGCGAGCGATATCAGCCGACCATCTGGAGACGATCGACGCCGGGGGTATCACAGCCCTGAAAGAGGCAGGAGTGATCGCGGTGCTGCTGCCGGGCTGCTCGTGGTTCTTGGGTGTCGCACAAGCCAGCGCGCGAGAGATCATCGACGCCGGTCTTCCGGTGGCGATCGGGACGGATTACAACCCTGGCTCATCCATGGTCGAGTCGCTGCCGCTGTGCATGTCGATCGCGTGTACGCAGATGAGGATGACGCCGGCGGAGGCGCTGGTCGGCGTCACCACGAACGCGGCGATGGCGATCGGCCGGGGGAGTCGCGTCGGTCGCATTGCGGAGGGGATGCAGGCGGATCTGGTGATCCTCGATGTTGAGAACTACGCTCAGTGGTCGTACCACCCCGGACGCAATTGCGTTCGGGCGGTGATTAAAAAAGGTCGGGTCGTCGTGAACAATTCGACGACGTGAATGCTCGTCGCCACCGTCGTTTCAGCCTCCCCGTGTCGTTCCGAGCGACACGCGGAATCTCGCCGCGAATTGGGTATCAGGAAGATTCCTCGATACGCTCGGAATGACAGGCGGCGGAGTCGCACGTTCTACCACTCGACACTTGTTTCGGTCATAATCACGCATCGAGGATCCGTTGGTTGTGTTAGCGCAGTACTGGGAGTGCAAAGCGTGAATCAGCTCATCGAGTGCGTACCGAATTTCAGCGAGGGGCGGGACATGGGCGCGATGAAGCAGATCACCGACGTCATCGAGGGCGTCGACGGGGTGAAACTGCTTGACGTCGACCCTGGGAAAGCGACCAATCGAACCGTCGTGACCTTCGTGGGTGAACCGGAGGCGGTGATCGAAGCCGCCGTTCGAGCCGGACGCAAGGCTGTCGACGTCATCGACATGCGCAAGCACTCCGGCGAGCATCCGCGATTCGGGGCGATGGACGTCTGCCCGCTCGTCCCCGTCGCGAGTATCACGATGGACCAGGCTGTCGAGCATGCCCGCAAGCTGGCCAAACGCCTCGGCGAAGAGGTCGGGTTGACGATCTACTGCTACGAGAACGCAGCCCTCACCGAAGACCGCCGAAACCTCGCGGTCGTGCGGGCTGGTGAGTATGAAGGGCTCCAAGACAATCTCGCCAAACCGGAGCGCAAGCCCGATTTCGGACCGGCAGCCTTCAATGCAAGATCCGGTGCGACAGCCGTCAGCGCCCGCGACTTTCTAGTGGCGTACAATGTGAATCTGAATACGACGTCGACACGGCGGGCGAACGCGATCGCTTATGACGTGCGCGAGAAGGGGCGGGTCAAGACCGACGATGGCACACCGAGCGGAAAACCGGTGCTCAACGAGAAGGGCAAGGAAGTCTGGATCCCGGGAAGCCTCAAATGCGTCAAGGGGATTGGCTGGTTCATCGAGGAGTACGGCGTCGCACAAATCTCGATGAACCTGACCAACATCAGCGTCACCGCTGTCCATGTTGCGTTCGACGAGTGCTGCGCGCGAGCGGAATCGCGCGGAGTCCGCGTGACAGGCTCGGAGATCGTGGGGTTGATCCCGCTGGGGGCGGTCCTCGACGCCGGGAAGCACTTCCTGCGCAAGCAGAAGCGGTCGCTCGGCGTATCCGATCGGGAGCTGATCAAGATCGCCGTAAAGTCGATGGGGCTGGACGAGCTGTCGCCGTTCAACCCCGATGAGAAGATCATCGAGTATTGCATCGCCGACAAGTCGGGCAAACGGCTGGTGGACATGACGCTGACCGAATTCATCCACGAGACCGCCTCGGAATCACCAGCCCCCGGCGGCGGGTCGATCTCCGCCTCGATGGGGGCGATGGGCGCGGCGCTCGCGACCATGGTGGCCAACCTGTCGTCGCACAAGCGTGGGTGGGACGATCGGTGGGAGGAGTATTCGGAATGGGCTGAGAAGGGCAAAGCCATTCACGACGAGCTCTTGCGCCTGATTGACGAAGACACCAACGCGTTCAACAGGATTATGGACGCCTTCGGATTGTCGAAAGGCAGCGATGCGGAGCGAGCAGCCCGCGATCGCGCGATCCAGGATGCCACCAAGGGCGCCATCGAAGTTCCATTGAGGATCATGCGGAGGTCGCTCGACTGCTTCGAGGTTATCAAGGCTATGGCGACGACTGGGCTGGAGGCGTCGATCTCCGACGCCGGCGTGGCGGCTTTGTGTGCGCGGTCGGCGGTCATGGGGGCCTACCTGAACGTCAAGATCAACACGAAGGGGCTCGTCGACAAGGCGTTCGTCGGTGACGTCCTCGCCAAGGGGAGCGACATTCAGGATCGGGCGGTCGCCCTTGAGCGTGAAGTTCTCGATATCGTGGACGGCAAGATGTGATCCCGCCCGGAGTGCCCGAAACCGGGAGCGATCGGTCATCGGCTGGACGAATCCGATGGTGGCGGTGGGTCCGACTGATGTCGGTCAGGCGGTCGCCCTGCCGGCGAGAAGCGTCGTCACCAGATCAACGAGGGCCTTGCGGTCGATCGGCTTGCTGAGGTAGTCGTCGGCGCCGCACTCGGTGGCTCGTTCGATGTCGCCGGTCTCATTGAGCGCCGTGACCATCACGATGAGAATCTCGCGTGTCTTGGGGTTGCTCTTGAGCTGCTTGCACACCTCGAAGCCGCTCATTCGCGGCATCATGATGTCCAGCAAGACCATATCCGGCGCGGCGTCGGCGATCTTGGCCATGGCTTCGATCCCGTCTTGCGCCGTGTCGATGGACACGCCGGGAAGATCCTCAAGATAGACCTCGAGCAGTTCCAGATTCTGACGGTTGTCGTCGACGATTAGGACGCTGGCGTCTTTCGACGCACTCGTGTTTTGGTCAGCCATGTGACGGTCCCCATGCCGCGCTCGTGCCTTGATGGTGACCAGCATACGCTCGACGAGGAAACAAGGCAACGTCCCGCGTGGAATCGATGAGCGGCTGGAGCAGGCGTGGGAATACCCAAAGGAAAAGCCCCCCGCCGGTGTTGGCACCGGCGGAGGGCGTGAAGGTTACAACGTTTTCCCGATCCGAAAACTACGGACGCGGGTTGTTGATGCTCTTGAACGCCCAGGAAACCGTCGACGGAGGAATGACGCCGTTGATGCCCTGCTTGAACCGCAGGAGGTCGAGCGGGTTGATGCCCCCCGACCGGTTGGTGTCGATGTAATCCACCACGAGTCCCTGATCGGGCGTCGCAATGCCGTTGACGAACTGCTTGAACCTCAGAAGGTCAAGCGGGTTGACATTGGCGGACTGGTTGACATCCGTGGGCAGGTAGCCCAGGTCCACCCGGTCCGGCTCGTCGACGTCACCCTGGTCGCCCAGATCCACAACTGGCATCCCGGCCGCGTTGCAGACACCGACCGCCTGGATCGTGGTCCACTCCTGCAGCGTGATGAAACGGTCCCACGTCACCCTGAAGTACGACGGCTCGAGCATCTCGACCAACGTCACGATCGGGGCCGCTGCGCCGCCGGTCTCGGACATCACGAAGTTGCTTGTGTCGAGATCGCCACCGCCGCATTGGTTCACGGGCTGCGTGAATCGGATGTTGGCGGACGTCAGGCCGTATTCAAGGACACCGGAGTTGTCACTTTCCTGTAGCGGATCGACATAGCCACTGTGCGGGCGGGTCTGCCCGGGCAGGCCGTCCTGATGCAGAATCTCCGGCGGCGCTGCGCCGCTCGGTGTAACATCCGCAGTGGACGAACCATCGTCCGCCATGATGCCGTTGACCGCCAACGTTTGCGACAACGCGAGGGTCGGATCGACCGACTCGGTGATCGCGCCGTTGCAGGTGGTGCTGATGGTTCCGCCGAGGCTGATGCCGTTGATGTCCGGATCGGTATCGAACGCAGCCGTTCCGGTGAACACTTGATCAATCAGCGCGCCCTCGGGCAAACCGCTCGCCAACGCGTCGATCTGCGTCTGCGTCAGAGTCACGCCCATTTCGGCGAACAACGGTCCAATGTCGGCAGCCGTCGCACCGTTACCAGCGGTGATCTCGAACATCTTCCACGGCGCGCTGACCGCACGCCATCGCGTCCCGGCAGCTGCGTCGGACTCGAATCCATTGATCGTGCAAAGCTGCGGATCGAAGCGGTATCCAAGCCCCGTCGCGGTCCCGCCGAGGGCGGGGCTGGCGACGCTGTCGCCACAGATAACCGGGTTGGTCCCGGCGACGGTGACGTCGAACGAGAAGTCCGTGGGCGGATCGCCGCTGTCAGGCAGCGACTCCCACGGGGGGTTCTCATCGAGGCCCGCGCGCAACGCCGCGCGGCCATCGCCATTGCCGCCGCTAGACGTCGAGAACGCCCAGTTGTAGGACTGGCCGGAGGTGTCGTTGATCACCGAGAGCCAGAGGGTCTGGTCCTGAGCGACGACGATCGGCGCGGGCAACTCATAGGCGTACTCGTACACCTGACGACCGGGGTCGCCGCTGAGCGTGCTCGGCGAGCGCGTGATTTCCGCGTTCGACGGCGTGAACACACCGTTCGGAATCTGTGCGTCCGGCAAACCGGCGGCATCCGACCAGAACTCGATACGGAATGTATCCGCATCGAAGTTCGGGTTGTTGCTGGTGTAAGTACCACGCCAGTTGATACCGGTCACCGAGGTCTGCGAGAAGAACGTAAAGGAGTCGGCGGCCTGGTTCCCGCCCGTGGTTCCCAGTGACAGGTCGGAGAAGAAACCGACCGTGCCGTCGCCACGGAGGACGAACGGCTGCGTCCAGGCGATCGCGCCCGGATCCGCACGCCAGCTTCCGGCGACAACGTCACCCGGGAGATCCTTGGTCAAGATTTCCGCACGCGTGGTGCCGACGCAGAACGCCAGATTACCATCGGTACGCTGGTCGCCGTCCGCGTTGGTCTCGTCGCAGTCGGTCTCGCCATCGTCCGCACTCACGTCGCAATCCCAGCCGTCGCCATCCGCGGGAGCACAGTCAGCGCTCGAATCGCCCGCCTGGCCGGCGTTGGAGTTTACATCGTGGAAGAACACGCCATCACCATCCAACGACGTCGCCAAAGTCACGTTGCCCGTGGGCGAAGCGGCCGTGTTGTGGCTGAGCTCAACCCAGTACGTCGTACCCGGATTCGCGGTGAACGCGTCCAGGAGATTGAGCGTGATCTGATCGACGTCGCCCAAAGCGGTGGGCAGCACGAAGGGATCGCCGGACACGCCGTCGGAGAAAACATTGCCCGTATCCGGGATACCACCGGAGCACGCTCCCGCACCGCCGGTGCTGCCGAGGATGCGAACATCGAACTGGTGGTCGCCGTCAATGACCCCGGCCGGACTCACCCAGAACGTCACGCTCTGAATCTCAACCGCCGCGTCGACGGTGAAGCTGTCGGCGACGGGCGTGCTCGCGAGCGCGCTGGTGCGGGCTGCGACGTAGTCGAGAGTCTCGTCCGCGTCGGGCGCCTGCGCGTATTCACAAGTGTCGAACGCGCTCGGGCAATCCCGACGTGCGGCCGCTTGGACACGATGCGCAAAGCCCAGACCGTTGGCTTCGGTCATGCCGATCAACGGGGCCGCACCACCATCATCAACGCCAGGCACGAAGTTCGGATCGCCAGGCATCTTGTCGGTGTCCTCGGCAAGCGAGCTGGTCCACGGACCGCCGCCCTCGAGCACGAACGCGTCCACACCGGTTCCGCCGGTATCGACCATGACCGCGTGCGCGGGATCACAGGTCTTCTGATACGTGATCACCGGCTGAGTCAGCGTGCGAGCCTCGTAGGTTCCGCCCGTGGCAGACGTCTGCGTGATCCGCATGGTCGAGCCCGGAATGACCGTCATCGTCAGGTCGTAGAATCCGGTTGGGTCGACGGCGCCGCCATCGACCTCCGGAGCGAACGCGATGCTGCAATTGGGGAACGACGGCGGGAAGCCCTCGGGGAGCGGCTCCTGCACCTGGCCGGCGGCTGCGACGAGGATGAAGTACTCACCCGCGTCGAGCGTGTCCTGGATGATCGGGTCGGCTGCACCGGCGGGATCATCGTTCGCCAGACGGGTTCCACGATCGTTGTAAAGCCACAGCGAGGTGACGGCACCGGTGGCTCCGGAGCACTCGGGAGCAGCCTCAACGCCGGTTGCGGTGATTTCGATCGCCGTTTCAAACGCGAGCGTGAATCGATACATATCGGCGTCCTGATCGCCAGGCCACAGAGGCGCGAAGTCGCAGGCCTCGGTGTTTCCGATCTCGCCGCCGATGCGACGCGCGGCGCCTTCCGCGAGCAACTGCACGTCGATCGCGTTTTCGATGATGTCGTTGCCATTCGGGCCTTGGCCATCACCCGGCTCGCACGGCGGAATGTCCGACGCACCGACCGACGGTTCGGCGGTGGATACGTACATGTCGACGACCCAGTTTTCCGCCTGGGCCAAGCCCGTGCGGGTAACACTCAAACCTTCGCAACCGCGCAGGTGCAGACGGGCGAGGTTGGTGCTGACGATGTTCGAAGCGGCCTGCGGGAGGTCGGGCTCCTGCGTGCCCGGGTCGATGCGGTTCGGACAGCACTCGGAGGTGTTGCCAGCGACCTGCAAGCACAGCAGAACGTCGCGGTCGTCGCCATCGATCGTGTCATCGCCGTTGTAGTCGAAGAAATCGCAGTCGCCGGAGAACGGCTCGGACTGTCCATTGCAGTTGTCGTCGAACGCCGCGACATCGTCGTCATTCACGACGCCATCGGGCGAGAACGAAGTTCCTTGATCGCCGGCGCGGCTGAAGTCACCGGAGCACCGGCCGAATACGGCATTTTCCTCGCGGTCGATCAACATCGACGAATCGTCAATGGCGAAGTCGCGAGCGACACCAGACAAGCGCAAGCGCTGGGAGACCGCATTCGCCGCGGGGAGGCCGGCGCGGTCAAACAGCGATCCAGCCACGTCCAGATCGATCCAGGTGCCGGTGTCGTCACCGAGCGGAAGCGAGCAATCCTCGCCAACCGTGGTGAACCGGTCGGAACCGGCGGAGATCGCGGGGAGCGTGACGGTCGGGCCGACCTGGTAGTCGTAACCGCAACCTGACACCGCGCAATTGGGAGCGCCACCGACCAAGCCGATATCGGCACCGTTGATCGACAGGCACAATTTGGGTTTCGTGCCGTCGGTGGTCGTGACGATCACGCGGGGGCCGACGTTGGCCGCGGTGAGAATGTCGCTGTTGCAACCGGCGTTGTTATCGAACGCCAACTTGAGCGCCTGGGCCATGAGATCGGCCGTCAGACCCGCGGGAAACGCCACTTCGGCGAAGCAGTTGGGTCCGAAGATCGAGTCGGTTGGGCAGTCGCCGCCGTCACACGTGGTGATCGGCGCGGTCGTCGGCGTGATTTTGACGCAGCATCCGCCGGGGCATCCGCCGCCCGCCGAAGTACCGGCAAGCGAAACAACCGTAGTACCGCCCGTCGGTGCGAATGACAGGAGGGACATACCCATGTCCGTGCTGACCGGTGGGTCCGAGACATCCACAGCGGTCCATGGGGACCCCTCGCCGAACGCCTGCGCCATCCCCTCGAAGGCCTGGTGCGGCTCGGACGACTGCGCAGCGCCGACGCGGTTTCCACCCGGTCCGATCGCCGACATGCCGACCCAATACTTGACACCCGGTTCGGTCACGAAGAACTCGCTGTTGAAATTGAAGCGAGCGCGCAGAATCGAGGCGGGTCCACCAACTTCGGTGTCCTCCGCCGTGACTGTCAGCACGCCGTCGTTCGCGTCGTGCGGTCCGGACTCAAAAATCTGCGAGCCGATGGGCGGACCCGTCGGGAGCAACCCCGATCCGTCGTCCTCCCAAATGAACATCCAGAAATCCGATCCGGGATCGTTCGGGTCCGTGGCGAAACCCTCGTAGTTGTAGAAGATGTCCACGGC
>JAJDDS010000520.1 GCA_029260195.1 Phycisphaerae bacterium | reverse complement strand
GGCGACGACCACGAGAACAAGGAACAGCGCGGAAAGACCGCGTCGTTCTCTCTCGCCGTCCAGGACATGAAACGCATGGAACTCCCCGAACTCGACCAGGAGTTCGTCGAAACCGCGGGCTTCGACAGTGAAGACGAAATGCGATCGCAGGTCCGCGCCGCGCTCGAAGCCCGCCTCGATTCCGTCATACAGCGTGGCATGCGAGGCCAGATCGGCAAGTACCTGCTCGAATCCACCGATATGGACGTTCCCCCCGGCCTCTCGCAACGACAGACCGAACGCCTCGTGGCCAAACGGATGGTCGAGCTCTACCAGCGCGGCGTCCCGGAAAGCGAGATCGCAAAGAACGCCGATGAACTCCGCGCCCGGGCCGGCGAGGACACGATCAACGAACTCAAGCTCTTCTTCATCATGGAGAACATCGCCGAGGAAATGGATCTCGACGTCCACGACGACGAGCTGAACGGCGCAATTGCCTCCATCGCTTCCCAACAGAACAAGCGATTCGACCGCGTCCGCGACGAACTCTCCAAGGGCGAGGGAATCACCGCGCTGTACCTCCAGATCCGCGACGACAAGATCCTCGACGCGCTCCTAAAGAAATCCGTCATCACCGAAACCGAGGGGCCGAAGAAAACGGCCGCAAAGAAGGCTCCCAAGGCCAGCGCCTCGAAGAAACCAGCCGCAAAGAAGACGGCAAAAACGGACGCCCCGAAGGCCGACACCGCGAAGACCCCCACCAAGCAGGTCGCCGCCAAGAAAACAACGGCGTCAGGATCCGCCAAGGCCAAGAAAACCGCAAAGAAGAAGGCGAAGGACTAACTGGCAGCCGATATTATCATGGGTTCGGCACCTCGCGGATGACGTCCGAAGGGACGCGCCGCATGGGCGGCTGAACGAACGCCGAGTGGATGCGGACCCCGGAGCGTGGAATGCGGTCGGACCCCCGCCGCGCGGATCCGGAGATTGAAAACCACTTCTGAAAAGGAAGGGCTGATGGACCAGTTTTACCACCCCATGGCTTCGACAATACAGCAGTACGCCGGCATCGCGCGCACCCGGGAAATGACGATCGATCAGCTTCTGCTTGAGAACCGCATCATCTTCCTCAGCGCGCCGATCACACCCGGCGTCGCAAGGCAAGTCATCCAGGAGTTGCTATACCTCCAGTCTTCCAAGCGTGATGAGGAAGTCAGCCTCTACATCAACTCGCCGGGAGGATACGTCGATCAGACGCTCGCCATCTACGACACGATGCAGTCCATGGGAAGTCCAATGTCCACCTACTGCATCGGACAGGCTGCCAGCGGCGGCGCTATTCTCCTCATGGCGGGCACGAAGGGGCGGCGGTTCATCCTCCCCAACGCCAAAGTCATGCTCCACCAACCCTCCGGTGGCGTCGGAGGACAGGCGGAGGACATCCGCATCCAAGCCGAGGAAATCCTCAAGGACAAGAAGCGTCTCAACGAAATCATCGCGCTCCACACCGGACGCGACGTCAAAGCCATCGAGGAGGAAACCGAGCGCGACCGCTTCCTCAACGCCGAAGAGGCGGTCGAGTACGGAATCGTTGACGAAATCCTCAAACCGGAACTACCAAAGAGCACCGACAAAAAGAGCGACAAGTAAACACATTGCTTCGGGTTGAACAACCCCGACTTGGAGAAGACTCAGAAAATGTCGACGCGCTATCAAAACATCCCGTTCGTCGTTGAAACCACCGGACGCGGCGAGCGAGCCTACGACATCTACTCCCGCCTCCTCAAGGACCGTATCATCTTCCTCGGCGGCCCCGTGGACGACGATTCCGCAAACGTCGTCGTCGCACAGATGCTCTTCCTCTCGAACGAAGACCCCTCCGCCGACATCGCGTTCTACATCAACTCGCCCGGTGGTTCCGTCTCGGCGGGACTCGCCGTGTACGACACCATGCAGTTCGTTCGGTGCGATGTCGCAACCTACTGCATCGGGATGGCTGCCAGCATGGGCGCCATCCTCCTCTGCGGAGGCGCCAAGGGAAAACGATACATGCTCCCAAATTCCCGCGCCTTGCTCCACCAACCCCTGCTCGGCGGCGGCGGCATGACCGGGGCAGCCACCGACCTCGAAATCGAAGCGGAGGAGATCCTCCGGCTCCGCACTCGCCTCTACGACATCATCGCAGCCCGCTCAGGCAAGGACATGAAGACCATCGAGAAGGACTGTGACCGAAACAAGTGGCTGGACGCCCAGGAAGCAGTCGCCTACGGACTGACCGACACCATCATGGAACGACTCCCCGAACGCGGCCGGTCGTAGAACGGGCGACTACCGCCCCGACAAGCACGAATGCCCTCATCGGCACGACGAGCCCGCCGGCTCCATACGGCGGGCTTCTTCATTGGGACCGTCCACGACCGCCCCCGGTAGGAATGGGGAAACGCCGAATCGTCCGATTACGCGATTAACGTACGTTCCGGCTTGAAAATGGTCGCTGATTCTGCGACTTTGGGGATAATGTCGCCGATGGCCTCCAACCGACCTCTCACCGATTTCAACGCGCTCCTCGAAGTCGCGCATGAACTCGGCGCCACCACCGAACTGCTGCCCCTGCTCCAGAAGATCGAGCGTGCCATCCTTCAGGTCATGAACTGCGAACGCGGGACCGTCTTCCTCTACGACAAAGCTACCGATGAACTCTACAGCCTGGTCGCCACCGGTGAGGAGACCATCCGCTTTTCCGCCAAGCTGGGCATCGCCGGCGAGGCCTTTCAAACCCGTTCGATGGTCAGCGTCCCAGACGCGTACGCCGACGAACGATTCAACCCCGCCATCGACAAACAGACCGGATTCCGCACGCGCAATCTTCTCACCTTCCCTATGGCTGGACACGACGGTAGCGTCGTCGGAGCCCTCCAAGCCCTCAACAAGCGCGACGGAGCCTTCGAGACCGACGACGAGTCCCGCGCGGAAGCGCTCGGCAAGCTCGCCGGCGTCGGCATTCAACGACAAATGCTCCTCGACGAATACGCCCATAAACAGCAACTCGAACGAGACCTCGCCCTCGCGCGCGATATCCAGCAGCGGCTCCTCCCCACCCAAGAACCCGAAGTGCAAGGGTACGACATCGCCGGTTGGAACAAGCCCGCCGACGAAACCGGCGGCGATTGTTACGACTACGTCCCCCTCAAGAATGGCCGCCTCGGAGTCCTCATGGCAGACGTCACAGGACACGGCGTCGGCCCCGCACTCATCGCAGCCGAGTGCAGAGCTCTGGTTCGCGCTCTCGCGTCCGTCTCCGCCGACCCCTTCGAAATCCTGGCGCGGGCGAACGAACTCATCCACCCCGACCTCGACAGCGGACGATTCGTCACGACATTCTTCGGAGCACTCGACCCCGTCGAGCACAGAGTCGACTACCTCAGCGCCGGACATGGGCCCCTACTCCATTACCACCACGCCTCCGGTGTCACCCGCGAAATAGCAGCCACCACCTTCCCCATGGGCATCCTCTCCGAACTGGAAACCGGGCACGCCCCCCCCATCGCCCTGCGGAGGGGCGACATGTTGGTTCTCGTCACGGACGGTTTCTTCGAATGGGCAAACCTCAAAGGCGAACAGTTCGGTACAAAACGACTGGCCGACCTCATCCACACCCACCGCAACCTCCCCGCAGCCGACATCATCGCCCGCCTCCACACGTCCGTCACGACCTTCGGCCAGAACACCCCCCAAAACGACGACCTTACCGCCGTCATCATCAAACGCAGTTAGTCGCCCCTCGCCGGGCGCGAGCAACTCGCACGCAAGCGATCCACCTCCTCGGCAGGTGACCCGTCGGCTCCTCGAACCTCGTCCTCGCTTGCCCGATCGCTCGGCCGGGTGGTGTATTTCACATCACATCGCGGCTGGCGGAGACTCACGGCCGCCCTGTCCCGAGCCCGCCGAAGAAGAACGCGAACCCGAGTACTCGATCATAGTGCGGGCATGAATACATGACTTCTTTCTTCACAATACCCTCGACGTCTTTCCGAACTTCCTGAGCCCCCACGTCTTTGTTCGCTGAGTCCAGGGTCACGTCCTTCTCGCAATGTGGACATTTGGCCATGGGCTATGACTCCTTCGTTCCGACAGAAACTGCTTTGGTACCCGCGACACGCGAAACTCCGATTTTTCGCGAGCGGACCACACGATTGAGATCTTCGGAGGAGACGCGACCAGTCCAGATTCGTGTACTGGTCGCGCTCTGCCGCAGGGCTTATCGAGGTAGTCTTAGCGGATTGAGATTACAACTGCCTCCCCCCAATAACGCCACGGCTACCACGGTCGCGGCGGCTGTCTCCACACGCAGCACATTCTCCCCCAGATGTGCACGCACCGCCCCGGCTGCGCACGCCGCTTCTACTTCCGCCTCGCGCAGCCCCCCCTCCGGACCGATCCACACCAACGCCGACGACGGTTTGGCCCGCACGCGTTCGTCCGCGCGTTCCGACAACACCTCCGTCAACGCTCGAGATGAAGTGTCCACGGTTGTCACGACCAATCGATCGAACGCCCCTGCGCGCAGGATCGTCTCGTCGAACGATACCGGCTTCTCGATCCGCGGAATCCAGCACCGGCCGCACTGCTTTGCGGCTTCGATCGACGTCCGGCGCCACTTGCCGACCTGATCCGCCTTCGGCTTCACCACGCTCCGTTCGCAAATCGTCGGCCAGATTTCCCACACTCCCAACTCCGTACACTTCTCGAACAAATACGCCTGCCGCTGCTTCCGCGGCATGGCGACCGCCAGCGTCAACTTGATCGCCTCCCCGAATGAAAGTGTCACCGCCTCCTCCACGTCCACCGTCACCCCGTCGCGTCCCACGCGGAACACCGTCGCTCGCGCCTCACGCCCCTCCCCGTCGAACAACCGCACCGCGTCCCCCACCTCGCAGCGCAGGACCGAGCCCGCGTGCCGCGACTCCTCCGCCGACAACGCCACCCGACCCGCCCCCAATTCACCATGAAAGAGCCTGGGAACCGACATACCGACATTATCCACAGCCCACGCCCGCACAACAACGTCGCCCCGCCGGATCCTTGAAGATTTCCACCCTGCCCACCGATGATATGCCCAGACACGCGCCGCCAACCGATATGACCGAATCGAACACCAATCCGCCAGATCCCGCCAACGAGAACAACCCGGACGCCATTCGCGAGGTTGAGATCGAGTCCATCCTCGCCGAAGCCGCCAGAACGATCGATCGCCTCAAAGAGCAAATCGGTACCGAAGACCCCACCCCCGGGTCCATCGCCGGACTATTCGTCGAGGATCAAGTTCCGCCCGACGACGAGATCGAAGCCGAACTCGACGAGGTCGAGGCCATCCTCCACAAGGTTAAAAACGCCGACACCGGACCACCCGACGCCGACGATGCCCGTGATGATTCGTCGCTCGCGGACGATACGGCGGGCTTCGACAACATCCCCGAATTCGGGGACGAGCAGCAATTCCACGCACCGATCCGCGATGCGGAGGACATCGACCACGATGGTCCCCCTCGCCCGGCAGCGCCGCGCGCACCTTTTCCCACCCGAGAGACGCTACGACACACGTCGCGACTTCTCCGATTAGCCCGACCGTTCGCGCGGACCGTCGCGGACCGACTTTCCTCGGCATTGCTGACCGTGTGCGAGTTTCTCGATCGGCTGTTCACATTCGTTAACTACGACGTCCGTCGTATCCTCGGGTGGGTCGCGCTCGTCCTCTTCATCGCCGCATGCGCCATCACGGCCTCCTCCCTCGCATCCTGATCCCTTGACGCCGCCGGGACGTCGCGATTCAATGGCCAACCATCATGACTTCGTTAATGAGTGCCACAACGCGACACTCGCGCGTCGCCGCGATCCTCCTTGCCGCATTGACCGGCTGCGATGGGCACGCGGAGCACGCAGCCCTTCGCAGCGTCCTCGACATCCAAGCCGCCGCGTGGAACCGCGGGGACGTGGACGCTTTCATGAATCACTATGTCAAGTCCGACGAGTTGACGTTCAGCTCCGGCGGCAGCACCACGCGCGGTTGGGAGGCGACGCGCGGTCGATACCGAAGGCGCTACCCCGACCGCGACGCGATGGGATACCTCGAGTTCTCCGGCCTCGAAAGCACACTCCTCGCTCCGGACGCCGCGCTCGTGCTTGGCAGATGGAAGCTCACTCGCGAGAATGGCGACCTCGGCGGGAACTTCTCACTCGTCTTCCAGAAAGTCCGCAACCGCTGGATCATCCGCCACGACCACACCTCGACTGAAACTTCCGACGAGTAACCGCGCCCCGCCGAGATCCGCTACGAACCCGACTTCCCGTCGAATTCGTCACCCCGAAATGTGTTCCCCAGGTACTCTGACCGCACCAACTCGTTCTGGATCAGCGACTTCGGCGTCCCCGACGCCAGGATGCGCCCCTCCGCCAGAATGTAGCTCCGATCCGTCACCGCCAACGTCTCCCGGACGTTGTGATCGGTCAGCAGGACCGCAATCCCACGCTCTCGACGCAGTCGCAGTATCTCCGCCTGAAGATCCTGCAACGCGATCGGGTCCACGCCGCTGAACGGCTCGTCCAACAGAATCAGCTTTGGAGTCGTAATCAGCGCTCGTGCGATCTCAAGCTTCCGGCGCTCGCCACCCGATAAGGTCCTCGCCGTCTGCTTCGCCTGCTTCGACAACCCGAATTGCTCGATTAGCTGATGCGCCGAGTCCATGCGCTGACGGCGACTGACCCCCCGCAACGTCTCGAAGATCGCCAGCAGGTTCTGCTCCACCGTGAGCCGCTGGAAGACGCTCGGCTCCTGCGCGAGATATCCCATCCCCAACTGCGCCCGCTTGTACATGGGAAGGCGCGTCACATCCCGGCCGTCGAAGAACACCTGACCACTCTCGTGATCGATCATCCCCACCGTCATTCGAAAGCTGGTCGTCTTCCCCGCCCCGTTCCGCCCCAACAGGCCCACGATTTCCCCTGGCTCGACTCGGAAACAGACCGTGTTCACCACCGTCCGCCCATTGTAGCTCTTGACAAGGTCTTTTGCGTCAAGAAGGGACCCACTTCCCATGGAAATCCAACTCCCGAGCTGCCATTCCGCGCGGTGGACGGTTGGTTGATAACCGCCTCCCTCGCGCTAGAACATGTGTTTCTCACACCCTGGGATCAGCCACAGTGCAATCTATCGAGGGATATCGTGAGTCACCGACGATTGCCAAGAACGCCCGTAAATCCAAATTTCACAAGAACTTACCGCCCGCAGAACGCCTCGTCGGGGCATCACACGCTCCAGGAGAATTCGGCTGATCCCTCAAAACCGGTAATCCATGCCGTTTTGAGCGTCCTTCGCCGTTTTCGACGCCGGCCGCTGTGGATAACTCGGCGGTTTCGCCCGCCCACGCCCGTCCGATCCAATAGACCGTCCAAACAACCGGAATGCGGCAGGGCGGCGCTTTCCGCGCCAGAACCAGGTGGCTGCCACACCACGGTGCGGGCGCGAAGTCTAGCCGATCTCCAATGGTTTTCCAACCACCGGACGCCGCCGCAATCCTCCGACCGTTCCCAACGCCTCAGGCCACGGAATACGGAAGGCACGCATGGGACCCGGAAGGGCAAGCGCGCTCAGAATGGGACGGGACACGTCGCCCGTTCGAGTCGGTGACAATCGAGCACCGATCGCCGCCGGGGCCACGTGCAGCACCCCGCGTCGAGTCGATTCCTGGTGCGCGTGGACGCTGAGGCGCGATGTGCGCCGTGATCACGTGAAACAGGTTGCGGGCATGTCGGCCGCATCCGTGTGATGCGAACCGGGGTCCTCGTCATTGAGCGCCAATGCAATGTCGATGATGCCCTGCTCGACTTCCAGGAACGCGTCCACGACTTCGGGATCGAAATGTGCCCCCGCAGATTCCCGGATGATGCCAGCGGCGTGTTCATGGGTGAAGGCGTCCTTGTACGGACGCTTGGTCGTAAGGGCATCGTAGACATCCGCTACGGCTGCGATGCGAGCCGGTAGGGGTATTTGGTCGCCCCGCAATCCACACGGATAGCCGGTTCCATCGAACCGTTCATGGTGGTGGCGGGCGATATCGCGAGCCACCAAGAGGAACTCGGCGTCCGGCACCCGCTCGATGACCGTTTGAATCGCCGTCGCCCCGACTTCCACGTGGCGTTTCATCTCGCTGAACTCCGTGTCGGTCAGGGCGCCCCGTTTGAGCAGAATAGAATCCGAAACCGCCACCTTCCCGATATCGTGTAGTGGCATGGCTTGCCCAAGATGTTCCATGAACACATCGTCGATCGTAGGCGCTCGCCCCGACCGTCGAAGTTCCGCGGCGAGCAATAACGCGTATCGATTCACGCGTTCGAGGTGTTTGCCGGTGTCAGAATCGCGATATTCCGCCAACGTAGCCAAGCCAATGACAATCGCGGAATGGCCCCGCACTCGTGCCCGCCGGGAACGGAACTGTTCCATCGCCGACGCCGCCATATTGCACACGAGGTCGAGATACTCGATTTCGTGCCTCTCGAATTCCCGCTTGCCATGCCGTTCCGTGATGTTCAATACGCCGACCACTTTCTCGGGAACGACGAGGGCCTTGGACGCGAGGGGAACGCTCGCAAAAAAGTCGGATTCGTACCGACCGGACCAGTCCGTGGATTCGCCCTGCGTGTTGAGCACGATCGCCTCGCCGGATGCAAATACGCGTCCGGCGATCGCACTTCCCACAGGAACCTGGATCTTCGCTGAAAGTTCAGTCTCGATACCGATAGCGCCCGCGATGGACAGATTCCGCCCTCTGTCGTCGGGGATCATGATGGACACGCGACCGCAGCGCATGAGCTCTGCCGTAGCGGTCACAACCTGCGTGATGATTGCGTCGAGGTGTTCCGCGGAGGCGAGAGAACACGACAAGTCGAACAGTATTCTCATCGCTCGGACTTGCTCGCCCCTGAGGCTGATGTTCCGAAGTAGATTCAACCGCCCCCGTTGAATTCGACTCATTGCCCGCACCCGAAGCACGAACTCGTCGTTCCGGAAGGGTTTCATGATGTAGTCCTGCGCGCCGGCGCGCAGGCCTTCGCGTACATCCTCGTCAGCGCCGTTCCCGCTGACGAAGATGATCGGCGCGCCGTTGTGCGCCGGATCCGCCTGGAGATTCCGAGTACATTCGAGCCCGCTCATACCTGGCATTTCGACGTCCATCAGGATGACGTCCGGCGTCAACGCACGCGCCAACTCCAGCGCCGCAAGTCCATCGCCCGCCTCATGCACCTGGAATCCGTCACGCTCAAGCAGTCGGCGATACAGCCGTCTGATCGCCGGGTCGTCATCGACGACGAGGACGCTCCCGCGATGCTCTTGGCTTTCCAGTGATTCGCTCGCCGGTACTCGCTTCGGGGCGGCGTCCGCGATCCGCACGCAACCCGGCACTGGAAGAGCGCCGCCAGCCACGCTCACGCCGTTGCGTCCCGCACGCTTCGATGCGTAGAGCGCCTCGTCCGCGCGTTTCAGGAGGTCGTCCGGGCTCGCGGTATCGCTGCTCTTCGCTGCGACGCCCACGCTGATCGTGACACCCAGGGTGCGCTCACCGTGCACAATCTGTTTGGCTTCGACGGCAGCCCTCAGGCGCTCCGCCGCCACCGCCGCCATCTCCGCCGTCGCGCCTGGGCAGGTCACCAGAAACTCCTCGCCACCAATCCGGAACACGACCTCGCCCGCTCGGGCACCCCCCTCGAGGACCCGCGCGGTTTCCCGTAGTACGGCGTCCCCCGCATCATGGCCGTACGTATCGTTGCATCGCTTGAAGTGGTCAATGTCCACGATCAGACAGGCAAACGGTTGCCCCAGTCGGTCTGCCGCGGACCAGTGCTCTGCCAGACGCTGCATCGCCTTCCGGCGGTTATACAGGCCAGTGAGTTCGTCAGTCGTCGCCATTTCCTGAAGTCGTTGGTTGAGTGTTGCTAACTCTACATTGGTCTTGTGGATCGCGCGCTGTTGCGAGGCCACTTTCGCCTCGGACACCACCGCCCGTACCCCCGCTTTGAGCCGGGCGAGCAACTCCTCTCTCTTGCAGGGCTTCGTCAGGAAATCATCGGCGCCGGCATCGAATGCCCTGGAGAGGCTCGCAGTGTCGGCCTCCCCCGTCAGAACGATGATGTACACGAACCCCGCGCTCTCCGACTTGCGAATCGCCCGGCAGAACTCCAGACCATCCATGTCCGGCATCATCCAATCCGTTATGACGAGTTGGCATCCTTCGGAGTGAACGATTCGAAGCGCCTCCATTCCCTGCGTCGCTGTCAGCACGTCGTAACCCGCGTCAGAGAGGTACTTGGTGAGCAACCGAAGTACTGACGGGTCATCATCGACCACCAGAATGCGCCGATTCTCACGCGTTGCCCGAGTATGAGCCTCGTGGATGGACGGCGCCGCCCGTGCGTGAACGGAGAATATGGCGGCGACTTGAGGCCATTCTTCGTTCAACGAGTCGAAGCGATCCGCAAAGACATCAGCTTGCAGCCCGAAGTCTCCGGCGACTGCAAGAAGCTCAGTCAGATCTTCTTGATATACGGTTGGCTCAGCCAGCACGAATGCCACTCTTCCGGCGAGGCGGAGTAACCGAGCGCTCTTCCCAACGCGCGAGTCGTCGTTCGGCGCCGTCGGGTCGACACTGTCCTGGCAACGCACGGATTCGCAAAACACGTCCGCCAGTCGCCACTCGCGCATCATCTCGGCGGTGAGCTCATTCTGATCGATCCCGATCGCGATGCGTTCCAGTTCATCGAGCTTGGCGGATGGACACGCCCCGAGTTGCTCCAACACGCCGTCGTAGGCGTGCGGGAATGCGGTCGCCATGGCCAAGCGGCCGACCCGGCTTAACAGTGCTATCGTAAATGCTTCGTCCGGTGCGCAACACTTGAAGTGACTGGCAAGATTGCGCGCCGCCACGGCGCGTGCCAGCGATTCCGACCAATACCGGTCAAAGTCGAACGCCTTGGACTCGCCGTCTCTGTTGGCGGATAACAGCGACAAGCCCAGCGCCAGGTTCTTCACCGCTTGCACGCCAAGCAGCGTGACGGCCGTCGAAACCGAGGCAACTGTTCGTGATGCACCGGAGAGGGGTGAATTGACCAGCTGGAGCAGCCGTGAGGCGAGGGCGGGATCCGCCTGAACGGTCTTCGCAATCTGGTCGACCGTGGCAGCCTCATCATCAACGAGGCGCAGAAGCTCCAACGCCACGCCACTCGGCGACGGCAGTTTCCCCGTGTCCTTCATCTTCTGGTAGGCCGAGTCACGCATGGGTCCGTACCCTCTTGTATCAAGTCGTGGACACACTTACGCGGGCTAGGCCGCACAAGTCGGCGAGTCCGCGAGCGTTTTCCATCATTGGCTCAAATGCGCCGCCGGCCCGCACGCTCGCCTCGAGTAGCCTCGCTGCGTCCGCAATGGACGCAAAACCGTATCCGCTCGCCGACCGCTTCAGTTGATCGGCGAGAGTCGCGACGCCGGACAGATCGCGTTCTTTCAACGCCCTTTCAATGGCGGCGACGCGGCCCGGCAACTCAGAGACGAAGTGCTCGATGGGTTCGACCGTGTCGTCGTCGACCAATTCACTCGCCAACCCATCGGAGTTCTCATTCTCGTGCGGCGCGGCCATGCGCTTCCTCTCGCCGTGCCTCTCGATCAGAGCGATCAGCGTCTTCCGGTCGACTGGCTTGGTGGCGTAGTCGTCGCAGCCGGCGCTGACGCACTTCTCTCGGTCACCGCCCATCGCATGGGCGGTCAAGGCAATGATTGGACCGGAGTGACTTCCCTGCCGAAGCGCACGCGTGGCCTCGTAGCCATCCATGACCGGCATCTGCATATCCATCAGAATGACATCGAACGGGTGGTCGTCGTCGCGCGCCGCGAGCGCGGCATCGAGCGCGAGTTTGCCGTTCTCCGCGACCGCAACATCCGCCCCAGCCTTTTTCAAGATAAACGAGATGAGCCGCTGGTTGTCCACGCCGTCCTCCGCCAGCAGGATTCGGTACCCATCGAGCGATGTGGGACTCGCTGCCGCCGGAGCTATCGCAGGCTCGCCGGCCACGGATGTGCCCGCGTCGGGATCCACCACCATCTTCGCGCCGTCAAGCGGGCCGGATGCCACGGTGACTCGGACTCGCGTTCCCACCCCGACCGCGCTCTCTACCACCGTCACGTCTCCGCCGAGCAGCTCCGCGAAACGCTTGCTGATCGCCAACCCAAGCCCCGTTCCGCCAAACTTCCGCGTCGTCGACGCATCAGCCTGCGTGAACGGCTTGAACAGTCGTGACACCTGCTCTTCGGTCATTCCCATCCCCGTATCCACGACGTCAAATTGCATGAGAGGTGCGGCATCGTCACCGACCCGGCTGGCTTCCACACGTACTCCACCATGCTCGGTGAACTTGATCGCGTTGCCGACCAGGTTGAGGAGTACCTGACGCAGGCGTGTGGGGTCGGTCCGGATCGTCTCGGGGATCGGCGTTTCGCATCGGATCTCGATGGACAGCCCCGTCGATTCGGCTTGCACACGCTGGAGCGCTATCACTTCATTCGCGAGCCGCCACGGCGAGCACGGCGTCCGATCGACCACCACCTTGCGCGCCTCGACCTTGGCCAGGTCGAGGATGTCGTCAATGATCGCTATCAGGTGCTCGCCGTTACGTTTGATCGTCTTGGCCGCTTCGATTCGCTCCGGCGGGTCGTTTCGCGGATCGCCACGTTCAACCAAAACGTCAGCGAATCCCAGGATCGCCGTCATCGGCGTGCGGATCTCGTGGCTCATGTTGGCCAGAAACTCGCTCTTGGCCTGATTGGCCGCCTCCGCGGCGCGTTTCGCCTCCTCCAACACACGGTTGGTCGCAACCAGTTCCCGTTTCTGGGCTTGCTCCCCCTCTTCGGCGGCGCGGCGCTGAATGGTCGCCGAGAGAACATTGGCGACGGCCTGTAGGAAGTGTACGTCGTCGCGGGTAAATTCCTGCCGTCGCGATGCGTGCGCGCCCAGGACGCCGAACGGGCCTTCCGTACCGGG
>JAJDDS010000519.1 GCA_029260195.1 Phycisphaerae bacterium | reverse complement strand
GTCGAACACGTCGATCGCCGTTTCGAAGGTCAACCCGTAGGTTTCGAACCCGTCAAACACCTCACCCTCGAACGGTTCGACCGCGTGAATCTGGGCTCGGGCAACTCCGGCAAAGACCAGTAGAGACACAATGACGCTCGGTGTGATGGCTTGAATCTTCATGATTGCTCTCCTAGGCAGGTAGGTTGCGGACACCGCTGTCCGGTTTGCATAGAATCATCCTACTTCCGCGCGGGCGCGCGATTCAAGACCCGAGGCCTATGTGACTCTCAATTGAGCGTCTTTTGTCAATCGTCCGGATCGCGCCACAGCCCGCGGAGGGCGGTAACAGTACAGCGGTAATTCAACAGACCCGCGACCGTCAGGGAGCGGACATCCGTGTTTTCAGGTCCGAAACGCCGCGCATCGATTCCCGTAGATGTGTTCAAAGTGCAACACCGCGCTGTGCTGCTGACACCTCCTGCCATCACCAGCCCCCGGTTTTCCGCCGCCAACCACCGCGACGTCGTCAGTCATACCCGCCGTCACCGTCAGAAATTGCTCCACCGCACCGCCCGAACCGCCTTTTGATATCGCCGCAACCAATAGACAAGCATCGCCGAATTGACGACAAAGAGAATCAAGAAGCGCACGGACGCGCCCGCGAACACATTGCCCGAAGTCATAATGGACGTCGCCGTTTGCTCCGCCCCTGGCAAAAACTCGGCGATAGATTTGGACATAAACACCACGAGGACGTTAACAAAGAGGATCATCCAAACGAAGGCGGACTCATACTCGATGAGCCGCTGAGACCATCGGATGTCCGGGAGCATTCTATTCAGCAACCACGACGACACAGCGAACCCGCTCACGAGACGATGTGCCACCCAGGCCGCCAAGCCGAGACCGATCGCAATAGGAATCCCCTCCCGGCTCGCGACAGACAGACTCCGCCCGGCGAATACAACCACACCGAAGATAACGCCGCCCGCCGCGCCCGCGAGCATATAGTGTCGCCATGCGAACCCACGCGCATCTCGCATGGAACGCCGCATGATGAGTCCACCATGGAACCGCCGAGGACTCAGCGCAATCCGGACGGACGTCGACAACCACGACAACAGCCCCCGTCGATCCTCCCATGCGCACCCGATCCTTCCAACGCCGGGCGAAAGGAACGCAGCGACGTCTCGACCGCATTCCGGACAACATCCGCGCTCGGACCTGTGACGCAAGTCATACCCGCACCCTTCGCATCGTGGCGGAAGTTCGATCGGAGGCAAGGGCACCGACGCGCTCCGCACCGCGCGACCCACCCACCACGCCGAGAAACCATACAGGGCTGACCTCACCGATTCCGTCAGCGTAACGACCCATTCACTCCGCCCCGAAAAATGATCGGTCACCAACGCGTACCCCACCCCGAACAACACCCTGAGAGCACAGATCATCCCCACCGCCGCAATCGCCGCCCGCGTCGCTCGACCGTAGAAAGACGCCGGACTGCCTTCGCCGGAGACCTCGTGGACATTCACCCACGCGACAAACGCGAGGCAAGCAGCCAACCACATCGCCGATCGAACCGCGCTCCCCTCAGCTCTGCCATACCACCCGTTCGCGTGCCACTCCCGCCACACTTCGCCCGCCGACTGCTCCAACACCCGTCGCTCGTAGTCGAATCGTCCGGCTGAATTCCGCTCGGTGCTGGTGCGCACATAGCGAGACTGGTAGGTCGCATCCCAGATATCCACGGCGCCGGTCGCGAGCGATCCGACCAAGAGCGCGACCATGAAACTCGTTGTGACCGCGCCTCGGGACGCGTCGCAAAACACCGCCGCCGCGCGCGCAGGCCGAACCATCCACACCCACGGAGCAACCAGCACGTTCCCCCACGTTGGTTTCGCGACCCGCACACTGTTCGCCACACGCCTCACCGAAACCGACACGGCGACCGCCGATTCGTCCACGGCAGGGTTGGTCGCACGCTTCTCGTTGGCCAATTCCCCCAGGCGCTCGAAATAGCTACTCGACGGCGGCTCCTCTGGTGACGCGGGCACAAGGCGCGACCCGTCCAACGCCCGGGCACACGACACCAGAGAGTTCAGCATCGCGCCCCCCCTGTCCAAAACATCCCGCGTCGCCAAGGCATCCTCGAGCGCTCGCCGAAAGTGGCCCGCCGTCTTGTATCGAAAGATCTCCCGTTTGTGCGTCGAGCGAACCAGCACGTCCTCCAATGCACCCGGAACACTCACACCAGCTTCGCCCAGCGGCAATGGCGTCTCCGAGTGTTGATGCCGTAGCGCATCGCCCGCCCCTTCGAATGGCAATCGCCCGCAGAGCAACTCGAACAACATGATCCCCATCGCGTACACGTCGGACTGAGGCGACGACTTGCCGGAAAACGTCTCCGGCGCCATGTACGCCGGAGTCCCGCCCGGCGTGCCATCACGTCCGCCGCGCTGACGCAGTGATGCCAAGCCGAAATCCGTCACGGACAGCCGCCCGTCCGCATCGAATAGAATGTTCGCCGGCTTCAAGTCGCGATGAACCAACTCGTGGTCGTGCAACGCTTCGACCGCCGAAGCGACATCCCAAACCGCCTTCACAGCAGCCTGATAGTCCAGTGGCCCCGCCGACTTCGATACGTCCCGCAGCGTCGGACCGTCAATGTGGTCCATGATCATGTACGGAGTGCCGTCGATCACACCGGCGCGATGCACCGCGACGATACCCGGATGCCTCACCGCCGCCTCAGCCCGGGCACCTTTGAGAAACTGTTCGAAGTGCGGATCATCAGGACGAGGCACGGCCCCGAGCAGGAACTTCACAGCCACCTTGCGATGCAACACCGTGTCCCAACCCGCGAACACGACGCCCATTCCGCCGCGACCAATCTCCGCCCCAATGTCCACCGTGTCGATACGACCGGGAACCTCGACCGCCAGGGTCTCGCCGCCCCCGCCCGGATAGCTCACCGTCGTGCGCGAAGCCGGCGTCGTCGTCGTCTCATCGCCGACGTCCGACAGACGCCCGTCACCCGATACGCCACCCACGTTGCCGGATTCGTCATTCATGTCAGAGCCCATCGGGGACACTACCCAAGGCGACCATACCGAAACCCCCAGGTCGTTATTCTAGACACCACACGACCGCCCAGCCAGTACCGTGGACAGAACAAGAAGCCCGGCGTCTCCGAGGCTGGCGGCGTCACGACGACGTGACCGACAAGCGAACAGCCAGACGATCGCGGACTCGCCACGCCGCGTGATCAATACCGGGAGCCGCCGATAAGACACGCGGACGTCGGCACGCGACGGCCTTGGACCCCGAACACCGCGCGCCAAACGTCGGAGACGGCACCGAGGCAACGCACGCTTGCCAACCGCACATGTCCGTCACAATAATAAGGCGACGGCGCCGGCAGGATGGGCGAGGCCGGCTGGAATGGAACGCCACAACAAAGCGGAGATGGACCACGATGTCGAAGAGGTTCGTACTATCCACCCTGTTCGCAAGCTGCGCGGCGGCGGTCGCGTCGGCGCAAGTCACCGTGACATACGAGCCAACCACGATCCAAGCCGGCCTGCCGACCGATGTCACTATCGGCATCATGGACAGCTCCGGCGCCGGCGTAGAGATCGGCTCTATCGCGCTGGAGATCGAGCACTCCGACGGGCTGACGCTGAATGCGTTCTCCTGGATCGTTCCCGAATTCGAGGACGTCGGCCTCTGGTTTGTCAGCGACATGCTCCCTGCGCCGGCAGCTGTCGCGTTTGGCGCGGGCCTCCTGATCGGACCAGACCAGACACTAGCAATCGCCACGGCGACTCTGACGGCTGCGTCCGGCGCTGCGGGGACGACGCAAACGCTGACGCCTTCCCCCAACGTGACCTTGGGTGACGCCGCGCAGACGACTATCGAGATCCTGTCCGGAACCAGCGTTGAGCTGGCCATCTCCGGATCAGCCGACGGCGGCGGTGGCAGGGGCGGGGACAGCGGCGTGCCCCCAAGCGGCGAAGGTGACGCCGGGGGCGGCGAGACGGGCGACGATCCGGCCGACGCCTCCGATGATGGAACGGATACGACGATGGACGGCGGACAGGGCACGGACGACTCCCATCCTGACGAAGGCGAAACTGTCGACGGCGGGAACGGAAGCGGGGACGTCGGCGACGCCGACGATGA
>JAJDDS010000518.1 GCA_029260195.1 Phycisphaerae bacterium | reverse complement strand
CTTCAATAACAAGATCGCGGGATTCAAGTTCCTCGCGCAGCAGGGCATGGGGCCCGCCAAGAGCACCCGCCCGTCGCCGGCGATGCTGACGACGTTCGGCCGCTGGATCGACAAGGGTGCGGTCATCCACAAAGTGACCGGTATGCAGGTCAAGAAATGGGCCAAGACCGGCCAGACGTTTAAGTCGGCGACATCGGCCAAGACCGTCATGCAGCAGCGTTTCGGCAAGACCACCATCAAGGCGGTCACGATGAGCAAGACCGGCGGCTTCCTGGTCGCCACGTCGCCGACGTGGAAGGGTAAGTCCTTCAAGTTCCCGCACTAGATTGACTGCGGGGGCATTCGCCCGGACGAGAAGCGTTTGCCCGCTCCGGCGGGTCTGGATAACAAGCCGAACCATCCGCCGCTTGGCGGGACGACGTGACAACCCATTGGGCGGCCCGATCGCATCGGGCCGCCTTTTTTTTTGTGAGTTTTCTTCCGAAAAGGATGCCAACTTGGACCTGGAAAGTGGTGTGCTCCGGCGCCTGTAGACCGCCAGCATCGGCGCATGCACGGTGGTTTGGTACGATGGCCCACCATGATCAACTGCCCATCATGCTCGCGCGAGATACTCGACGACAGTCGTGTCTGTTCGTACTGCGGTGGAGCGATCGCGTCTTCCCCGGTGGAGGCGACGGTGACGACTCCACCGAAGTCCGGCCACCAAGTCGCGCATCCGGGAGCGTCGACATCGTCATCGGATTCCATTGACCACGCGCGCTTTACCCCCGGGGCTATGCTGACTGAACGCTACCGCATTGTCGGCCTGCTTGGCAAAGGCGGAATGGGCGAGGTCTACCGAGCGGACGACCTGAAGCTGCGACAACCCGTGGCGCTCAAGTTCCTCCCGACGGCGCTTTCAAGAGACGCTCAAAGGCTCGAACGCTTCCACCACGAGGTGCGCGTCGCCCGACAGGTCTCGCACCCCAACGTCTGCCGCGTCTACGATATCGGTGAAGCCGGCGGACAGCACTTCATCTCCATGGAATACATCGACGGAGAAGACCTCGCGTCTGTTCTTCGCCGCATGGGCAGACCGTCCACGGACAAGGCCGTTCAAATCGCCCGACAACTCTGCGCCGGCCTGGCGGCCGCTCATGACAAGGGCGTGCTCCATCGGGATCTCAAACCCCACAACGTCATGATCGACGGCAGTGGAAAGGTCCGCGTGACCGATTTCGGCTTGGCCGGCTTCGTCGAGGACTTCGCGGGCCATGACGTGTCCGCCGGAACAGCTGCCTACATGGCCCCGGAACAGCTCACCGGTCGCGAGGTCTCGGTCAAGAGTGACGTGTATTCACTGGGGCTCGTGCTCTACGAGTTGTTCACCGGACAGCGATTGTTCGAGGGTACGACACGCGACGAGATAGACCGCCTGCATACCGAGCGATCGCCGTCCAGCCTCACGACGTCCGTCGAGGACATCGACCCGGCCGTGGAACGGGTCATCCTGCGTTGCCTGGAGCGCGAACCCAGCGCCCGGCCATCGTCCGCACTCGCCGTCGCCGCGGCATTGCCCGGCGGGGATCCACTGGCGGCGGCGCTGGCTGCGGGTGAAACGCCCGACCCGGAGATGGTCGCCGCCGCCGGAGACACCGGCGGTATGCGCCCTGCCGTCGCCGTATCCTGTTTCCTCGCCATTCTCGGCGGGATCGTGGCCGTCGTGCTACTCAATAACTCGACGATGCTGTTTCGGAGAGTCTCGCTGCCACAGCCACCAGATGCGCTGGCGTTCCGAGCGAGCGAAATCCTCAAGAAGCTCGGGCACAGCGATGTGCCGAAGGACAGAGCCTACGGGTTTGAAACGGACGGCGATCTGCTGCGACACATGGAAGAGACCGACGACTCGCCGGACCGATGGGACGTGCTCGCTACCAATCAGCCACCGGCCGTCCTCTTCTGGTACCGGCAAAGCCCCCGACCACTCATACCGCCCGATTCCCAACGGTCCGTTTCCCGGTCCCAACCGCCGCTGACGGTGTCCGGAATGGCGGGCATGCTTCTCGATCCGAACGGCCGACTCCTGGGATTGGAGATCGTGCCTCTGCAGCACGACGCGGTAGATTCACCCCACGACGCCGACTGGACAAGTCCGACCGACCAGTCGGACTTGTCCGGTCAGTCGGACTTGTCCGCGCCCGACTGGTCCACGCTCTTCGCCGAAGCGGGGCTCGATTTCGCGACCTTTGAATCCGTCGATCCCGTCTGGAATCCCGTTGTTCACTGTGATCAGCAGGCGGCGTGGAAGGGATCTTACCCGGGCAAACCGGACGTGACCCTTCGCGTCGAGGCGGGCAGCTACAACGGAAAGCCGACGTTTTTCAAGTTAGTTGCACCGTGGACCAGAGCCTCCCGCCAGCAAACGTTACAGATCGGAACGCAGCGGAAGACGTCCGCGTACATTTTCTTCATCGTCGTGGTGACGGTCCTCATCGCCTCCGTCGGGTTCGCGTGGCACAACCTGAAGGCTCGCAAAGGAGATCGGCGAGGAGCGTTCCGAGCCGGCCTTACCTATTTCCTGGGTGGTTTCGCGGTGTGGCTACTCACTTCGACTCACGCCTCGGAGCCGTGGCCGGAATGGGCGCGATTCGTCACGGGCGCTGGTAGTGCCCTGTTTTGGGCAGCATGGATGTGGCTCCTCTACGTTGCATTCGAACCTTATGTGCGACGGCGCTGGCCGCACGTTCTCATTTCGTGGACCAGACTGCTGATGGGGCGTTTTCGCGATCCTCTGGTCGGGCGCGCCCTTCTGGTGGGTTCCTTGTTTGGTCTCGCGCAGTGCGTAGCGCACCAGTTGTACCACGCGGCCCCCGCGTGGTTTGGTTCGGCGCCTCCGCAGCCCCATTCGAGCGGGTGGAACATGATGCTGGGGGGTTCCCACGTGGCGGCGGGCCTCGTCAACCCCTGGTTCATGCTCGTCGCTATTTGGCATCTCTTCCTGCTCTTCGCTCTGCGCGTCCTGCTTCGCAAACAGTGGATAGCCGTTCCGGTGTATGTTGCCATAATCACGGCCATCTCCCCATACCTTCCCCGTGGTTCCTACGGCACCGCAACCTTGGTCATTAGTATTCTGTCCTACGCTTTATTCCCAGCACTGAATGTCGTGGTGGTTATGCGCTTCGGCCTTCTGTCATTCGCCGTCGCGATGTTCGTCTATATCCGTCTTAGGGACCTTCCGATTGCCATCGATTTCGCGGCATGGTACGCGACTGGATCGATCGTGGTGATTCTGACGCTTGTTGCGGTGGCTGGCTACGGCTTCCACACGGCGCTCGCCGGGCGGCCGTTGTTCAAAGACGCCCTGCTGGAGTCCTGACGTCCGCGCACGGGCTCGGGTCGCTCGCCGTCGGCCCATCGAGGACAGCGGGACCGCCAGCGCCTCCCCCCGCCCATCCGCTCCCTTACGGTCGCGGCTCTGAACTCCCCGTCCGCGCCGCGTCTTACGGTCTGGCGGCGTCGAGGGTCTCGAAAGACCACGCTTGCGTCGCTGGGGGAACTCCGTTGATGAGCTGCTTGAAGGCCAGCAAGTCCAACGGGTTGATGTTGCCCGAGCGATTGGTGTCCAGAAAATCCTCGAGGACGCCTTGCGCGGGCGTGGAGATGCCGTTGACGAACTGCTTGAACTTCAGCAGGTCGAGCGGGTTGACCCCGCCGCTCTGATCCACGTCGGCCGGTAGGAACGCGATGTCCACCCGATCGGACTCGTCCAAGCCGGGGCCTTGATCCCCGTTGCTCTCGATCGCGTTACCGGCTGCGTCCTGGACGTCGGCGATGACCGTGTACCAACTCCCCGGGGCAAGCGGCGGATCGAGCGAAACCACGACGATTGGGTTTGTCGAGGCATCGATAGACACTACCGACGGCGCTAGCGGGCCGGTGGACGTCACGGCGAATGCCGTTGCATCCAGGTCGGCTCCGCCGATGTTGAACACCGGCTCGGTGAACGCGATGGTCACCGCGTCGATGCCCTCGTTGACATCCACTCCGTTGTCGCTCTCCCGCCGCGGGTCGACGTACCCGGCGAACGGGTGGGTGGTCGCACCGTCGTTGTGAACGATCGCCGGCGGCGTGACGTCGGTGTCCTCGCAGACGACCCGCGTCACGCTGATCGCGTCGATCGCGGCTTCCACCAGCGAGTTGTTTGGACAGTCCTCGACCGCGAACCGCAGATGCAGCGTGACGCCAGGATCCGCCACGTCGCTGAGCAGGAACTCATGGAGCAGCCACTCGGGACCGACGCCGGTGATCTCTTCTACGAGATGCCAACTCTGCCCGCCGTCGGTCGAGACCTCGACACGCAGCGGATCACCGCCACTGCTGGCGAACCAGCGGGCGTAGCCGACGATCGCGTCGGCGCCGTCGGTGGGGATGGCGGGCGAAGTGAGGACGAACGGCCCGCCGTCGACATCGGCGGCTCCGTCGAAGTCGCCCGGGATGCCCTGTTCGGTGACGAAACACATCGTTCCCTCGCCGCCGGGATAGTCGTCTTCGGGGGCGATACCGGTGCCGTTTGGATCGACGCGTTCCCATTCGCCGGTCTGATTCGGTTCGCAGAATTTCGAGGCGGCGGACCAACCGGAATCGGACTCGAAATCCTCCGTGAAGGACAATTCAAACGAGGAGGCTACCACGGCGTCGTAACGGGCGGTCGGCGCTCCGGGGGGATCGACGGCGGTCTCGCCATCCATGGTATCCACACTGACGTAGTAGGCGTATCCGGCACCGCAGGGCGCGCCGGGGAGCTGGGCCTCGAAGAGGTCACCGCCGATCGGCGACAACGGAATCTCGACAAACCCGCCACCCGTGTCAACGTGAACCTTGGCGGTGTCGAGATCGGGGTCGCCGCACGCACTGTCGATGGCCACGACGAGTGTGGCTCCGTCGATCGGGTCGACGACCGAAACCAATCCCTGTGGATAGGAGATACCGATTTGCGGCTGGAGGCGGACGACCGACAGTCCGCTGGTCATGTCGCTGATCACGATTCTGTCCTCACCGAGGAACGGGTAGACTCCCCAAGCGCCGTTGAATCCCGAGACGCCGCCTCCGAAGGTGTCATACCCGCCCAGGTCGATCAGCCTGCCCTGGGCTTTGTCGATGTCGAGTATCCGCAGCCCGGCCTGATACCAGGAGACGTACACGCGCGTTCCGATGACCAGCGGATTGTGCGCGGAGTGGGCGACGTTGCCGGGCAGCGCCAGGGTGTCCCGCAATACGACGTCCACGCCGCCGCCGTTGGGGATGATCTCGTAAAGCTTGACCGGTCCGCCGGAACGTTCCTCGCCGACGACAGCCCAGTGTCCGTCGTCGGTGGGCCAGACGGCGTGCGTGTTATCGCCGGGGCCTGCACCCAGAAGCGTCGGCGGGGTGTTGGCGACGTCGGAAACGTCGTACAGACGCAATCCACTGTCCCATGAAGCGGCGTAGAGGATGCCGTCCTTGACCGTGA
>JAJDDS010000517.1 GCA_029260195.1 Phycisphaerae bacterium | reverse complement strand
CCACGGGGGGCCGTAGCATACCGCCCGGACGAGGGTTTCGACCGGAAGCGACGACCGACCGATGATTTCCCAACTGACCCGTGTAGTGCGTTCATTTCCCGGCACGCGGGTGCTGCTCGTGGGTGATTTGATTTTGGATCGCTACGTCTACGGCGACGCCGAACGGATCAGTCCGGAGGCGCCAGTGCCGGTGCTGCGGGCCATCGAGCGGGTCGAGCGCGTCGGCGGGAGCGCCAACGTGGCTGCCTGCCTGCGGGCGCTGGGGGTGGAAGTGTGCTGTTTCGGCGCTGTCGGGGCTGACGCAGCCGGTGAAACGCTGCGATCCCTGCTCGAATCGATGGGTGCCGACGCGGGGGGGATTGTCGTCGCGGATGACCGTCATACAAGCACCAAGACCCGATTCGTCGGACTTGCGCAGCATCGCCATCGCCAGCAACTCCTGCGGTTCGACGAGGAATCCACCGAGCCCCTGCCGGAGGCGGCGGCGGAACGACTTCGCGCGGGTGTGATCGCCATGATTCCCGACGTGGATGTTGTTTGCATCGAGGACTACGACAAGGGCGTGGTCACGGCGGAACTGGTCGAAGCCATCGTTTCGGCTGCGAAGCCCGCGGGGCGTCGCGTGGTCGTCGATCCTGGGCGCCTGTCAAGTTTCGACCGTTATCGTGGTGTCAGCATGGTGACACCGAATCGCAATGAACTTGAGATCGCGGCGGGACGGACTTTCGGCGCGCCCGAAGCCGTCGTCGAGGCTGGTCCCGAGTTGCTGGATCGGTGGGGCGTTGGGTCGCTGGTGGTGACGCTGGATCGCGACGGAGCGGTTCTGGTCCGCGTGGGCGAAACGCCGCTGCACATCCCGACACGTCCACGAAGCGTGTACGACAACACTGGAGCGGGCGACGCGGTGATGGCCTGTCTCGCGGCTGCGACGGCAGCCAAGGCGGCGCCGGAGGAGGCTGTCCGATTGGCCAACATCGCCGGTGGCCTGGAAGTCGAGAAGTTCGGCTGCGTTCCGATATCCGGGGACGAAATACTGGCGGACCTGCGTATCGAGGATCGGCGTCGGAACGGCAAGTTGCGTCGGATCGACGAATTGCTGGCTGAGTTATCCCTGCGGCGCGATCGCGGCGAGACGGTGGCGTTTACCAACGGCGTGTACGACATCCTGCATCCGGGGCACGCCGACTTGCTGCGTCGAGCGCGCGACGAAGCGAGCCTGTTGGTCGTGGCCACGAATTCGGATGCGAGCGTGAAGAGGTTGGGCAAGGGCGGCGATCGGCCGATCAACGATCAGCCCTTTCGGGTTCGGATGCTGGAAGCTCTGGAATGCGTGGACTATGTAGTAGTGTTCGACGAGCCGACGCCGATCGGGTTGATCGAGCGAGTTCGTCCGGATGTTTTGGTCAAGGGCGAGGATTGGGCGAACAAGGGCGTCGTCGGACGTGAATTCGTCGAACAAAACGGCGGTAGGGTGCGCCTGGTGCCACTGATCGAGGGATACAGCACGACCTCGATCGTGGAACGCATCCGGAACGGCCAGTCCTAGGTGTCGAGCATGCGGGAACAGATCGACGATCATCTGCGTACCATTGAAGCGCTTCGGCATCATATCCCGCTGCTGGAGTCGATGGCGGACCAAATCATCGAGGCTATTCGCGCGGGCGGCAAGGTGTGTGTGTTCGGTAACGGCGGGAGTGCAGCGGACGCCCAGCACATTGCGGGCGAACTCGTGGGGCGATTCAAGCGTGACCGGCGCTCGCTGCCGGCAATCGCGCTGACCACCGACAGTTCGTCGCTGACGGCCATCTGCAACGACCTCGGCGCGGAGGAGGTTTTCCGGCGCCAAGTCGAGGGGTTGGTGACCGAGCGGGACGTCGTCTGGGCGTTGAGCGTATCCGGGCGCTCGCCGAACGTGTTGACCGCCATCGACGAAGCTTGCCGCAAGAAGGCGTTCGTCATTGGTTTCACTTCGCGGCGCGGAGCGCCCATGGCCGAGAAATGCGCGCTCTGCCTCAAGGTCGAAGCCGACGGCGCGGACCGCGTGCAGGAGGCCCACGAACTGGCCTATCACCTAATTTGCGACCGCGTGGAAGCGGCGTTTGTCGACGAGCGTTGACACCGACCGCGCCAGGAACCTATCAATCTTGAACCCGACTACGAGCCCAAGCCGAGGTGCGAGCGGCTGGGGAAAGCTCTTGGACACCGAGCGGTATCGTTGCCTTACGGGCGCTGTTCTGAGAAGTCGGCGCCTACCGTGGGTCGCCGCGGTTCTGGCGGCGGTTCTTACGCTGCCATCACTGGGCGTCGGTTGGATCGTGGACGATCATTGGCATCGGTTGGCATTGACTGGCGGGCACGATTCGTTTGGTCCGGGCGTTCTGAAGTCGGGGTCGCTGATGGAGCTGTTTTCGTTTATGGACGGCGATCCAGCACGAAATCACGAGTTGATGGACCTGGGCGTTCTTCCGTGGTGGTCGGACGACGAGCTGCGAGGGGCGTTCTGCCGACCCGTGACCGTCTTAACGCACTGGTTGGATTATCGCCTGTGGCCTGATCGCGCGGTGTTCATGCATGCGCAGAGCGTGCTGTGGTATGCGGCGTTGGTGGGGCTGGTTGGGGTCTTCTACCGCCGCACATGCGATGCGGCGTGGGTGGCGGGGTTGGCTGCGCTGTTGTTTGCGATGGACGATGGACACGGCACGCCCGTTGGGTTTCTGGCGAATCGCAACGCGTTGGTCGCGGGTGTTCTTGGCGTGTCGGCGCTGATTCTCCACGATGTCTGGCGGCGGGGCGGTCGACGCATCGCGGGTATCCTGGCGCCTGTTTTGCTGGCGGCGTGCCTGTTCGCGAAGGAATCCGGCGTGTCGACCGGAGGGTACCTGCTCGCGTACGCGATGTTCCTCGATCGCGGATGCGCGCGGGAGCGGGTGTGGTCACTGTTGCCGTACGTGGGTGTGATCGTTGCCTGGCGATGGGTATGGGCGGCGTTGGGATATGGCATTTCCGCAGGCGTCGAGTTTTACATCGATCCGTTGGCGGAGCCGTTTCGCTACCTGTGCTCAGCGCTTCAGCGCGCGCCATTGTTGCTGATGGGGCAGTTGGGATTGTCCGCGGATATCTACCTGCCTGTGCAAACGAGCTTCCCCGTAGCACTTCCCTGGGTCGTAGCGGGATCGGCGTTGTTCGTGCTCGTCGTCGGCGCCGTCGCAGCGCCAATAGTGTGGCACGATCGCGTGGCGCGTTTCTTTGTGTCGGGTGCGGTGCTCTCCCTGGCGCCAGCCTGCGCCGCCTTTCCGTCGGATCGGCTGCTGGTGTTCGTTGGCATTGGTGCGTCGGGCGTCGTGGCAGTGTTGTTCGGCGCGCTGGGCGACCGGTCGCGGTGGCCGAGCGGTCGTGTTCGGCGTGTGGTGACGCTCGCCCTTTGCGCGTTTCTGGCGGTGCGTCTCGTCGTGGTGTCGCCCGCGGCGCTGGCTGTCCGCTCCGCTCACCCGATGGGGCCGAGGACGTTTATGGAGCAGTTCCACGTACACACGCCAATGGACGAGTTGGTTGCGGAACAGAGCGTTGTCATCGTCACGGCGCCGATCGTGATGTTCGCAGCGCAACTCCCAGCGATTCGGGCGACCCAGGGGCTGCCGGTGCCGAAACACACACGGTGTATTTCGCCCAGCGGTGCGATGGTGACGCTCCGGCGCGCGGACGACCGCACGGTCGTGGTTCGCCCGGATGACGGGTACCTCGCGTGGATTGGGGATCAGCTTTTCCGCGGTCCGACGCGTCCACTGAGCGCGGGGGATCGGGTCGAGTTGACGGATGTAATCATCACGATTCTGTTGTTGACCGCGGACGGACGTCCCGCGGAAGTAGCGTTTCGGTTTACCGTGCCGCTCGAGGATCCGTCGCTCCGGTGGCTTCGGTGGGACGATCCGACGCGGACGTTCGTCGCGTTCTCCCCGCCACCCGTCGGAGCGTCAGTGCGGCTCCACGGCGGCGGTATTTGACTCTTGACACGTCGGAGTTTGCAGCCGAAGCTTTCGGGGGGCAAGCGCTTGTTAGGGTCGTGTTGTGGCGGAAGTCGATAATTCGAGAATCAATGAGATTCGGCGGGTGGCGAGCCGGTTGTTCAGGGACGACGGGTATCACGGCACGTCCGTGCGCGACATCGCGGAAGCAGTCGGCATCCAGGGCGGGAGCTTGTACACCCACGTTGAAAGCAAGGACGACCTGCTCTGGGACATTGTGAACCACTCAGCCGACCGATTCTTCGCCGCGATCGAGTCGATCGTGGAGTCCGACCGGGAGATCATGCCCAAACTTCACGACGCCATGGTCGCCCACGTCGGCGTCATCACCGCCGACCTCGACGCCGCGGCGGTGTATTCCACCGAGTGGCGGCACCTGGCGGGGAATCGACGGGCTGCGTTCGCCAGCCGGCGCGATGCGTACGAACAGCTGTTCCGCGGGATGATTCGACAGGGCGTTCGTGATCGATTGATCTCGTCGTCGGATGAGGTCTTCGCGTCCCTGTTCGTTCTATCTTCATTGAATTGGGTCTATCAGTGGTTTCGGCCGGACGGACGTCTGACGACTGATGAGCTTGGCCAATTGATGGCGGACTACATTTTCGACGGCCTGCGGCGGCGGACCGTCTGACCGAACGGGAGATCATGAATGGTCAGATCCACGGTCGCATCGAACGACAAACCGGGTGACCCGGGGTATGACGAGCGCCTCGCATCCTTCGAGGCGCGCGTGGCGCGCGGTGACAAGGTCGAACCCGGCGACTGGATGCCCAATGACTACCGGCAGCAGTTGATCCGCCTGATTCACGTTCACGCCAACAGCGAGATTTGCGGAGCGCTTCCCGAAGGCGGATGGATTCCGCATGCCCCAAGCCTCAAGCGGAAGCTCGCCCTCGTCGCGAAGGTCCAGGACGAAGTCGGACACGCGCAACTGCTGTACCGGGCGGCGGAGACACTCGGGAAGTCGCGCGAGGAGATGGTCGCGGAACTGATATCGGGTAAGGCCAAATACTCCAACGTGTTTCACTACCACGCCGAGACCTGGGCTGATGTCGCGACCATCGCCTGGCTGATCGATGCGGGGGCGATCGTGAATCAACGGATGATGGCTGAAGGTTCCTATGGCCCCTATTCGCGGGCGCTCAAGCGCATCTGTTACGAAGAGGCATTCCACCTGCTCCACGGTTATGACATGTGCGTCACGCTGGCCGGCGGCACTAAGATGCAGCGCGACATGCTCCAGGACGCGATCAACCGCTGGTGGAAGCCGATCATGATGTTCCACGGTCCGTCGGACAAGCAGTCCAAACACACCGGCCCCTTGATGAAATGGCGGATCAAACTCAAGACAAACGATGAACAGCGGCAGGAGTTCCTGCGACAGTACATTCCCAAGATGCACGAACTGGGGTTGACCATCCCGGACGAGTGGGAGATGCGCCAGGATACCGACACAGGAGATTGGTTATACAAGGAGCCGGACTGGAACGAGTTCCTCAACGTGGTTCGCGGTAACGGACCAGCCAGCGCGCTGCGCCTGAGCACCCGCCGGATGGCCCACGAGGAGGGCGTGTGGGTCCGACGCGCGCTCGAAGCCGCGGCGAAGGACGGGCCGGCACCAGCCCCTTCGGTGAACTGATATCATGAGCGATACACAGTGGCGCGTTTTCGAGGTCTTCCACCAGCAGGCCCGCGGCGAACCGCACGTTCATGTCGGCTCGATCCACGCCCCGGACGGCGAAGCGGCGCTCCTGCTGGCGAAAGAGCAATACGGCCGGCGGCAGGCGTGTGTGAGCTTCTGGGTGGTCCCCGCCGACGCCATCGTCCAGACCGATTACCAAGACGTCGACATCTTCGATCACGGCACGGACAAGACCTACCGCGAAGCCTACGGTTACGAAACGATGACGCGCGTCCGCGAACAGACCGGCAAGCGGGTCAAACCCCAGACCACCAAGCGCCCGCGCTCGCAACGGTAGGGGTATGCGTGGAATTACGGACTGGTCGGTCATTGGGCGATACGAATTCTACGGCGTTCCCGTTCCGGAGCCTGCCACTTTGACGTCTATTGGTAATGGGGGCTTCCATGCTGAAGAGGAATCGGATGATCTGACCGATTGTGGTCTTTACACGGAGGTAGACGAAATGAAGACGCTCTGGTTGATTAACAAGACGGCCGTCGCTCTTGCAATCCACACGGTCACTGCGGGAGGAAGCGTCGGTGCGGCGCCCGTACTCCTTGGATCCTATGATCTTACAAGCGAAGGGGGGAGTTGCTCCAGAAGCCGACGGGAGAGTAGAGTTTATCTTGCAACTCCCAACTGCATCTCCACCAGGTGAAGTGTCCGGCCTCGGTATGGACTTGGGCATCTTTTGGGAAGATGGTGATCAAGGATCGTTCGATTACAGTTCGGGTACTGACGAGGGCTTTGATGATTTCGCGAGCTTCGCGACCGATGGGATCGAACAGAAGTTCGTCCTGTGGGATTTCTTTCCGTCCGGAAGCGGCGGGGGTACGCCACCGGTCCTTGAATCGCTTCTGTTCGGCGCGTCTCCCGATCTAGTCGGGAATGATCTCGATTCTGTTCGCTTGATCGTTCACGAGATTAGCTTCGAGTCCTGGGTGCCCGACCCTGCGCATCCGGAGATCGAAGGATTCTTGTACTCTGCCGATTTGACTTACGAGTTCTATGGAACGCCGGTACCAGAAGCCGATAGCGCGGTGTTGCTCGCTGTCGCCGCAGGGCTTTTCGCGCGTCGGGGCGACTGCGCGGCGTAAGGATCGAACATTAACCTCGCTTCGGCATGCAATTGTTGCCCGAAACGGCCGGAACATACACGGAGGTGCATACTATGAGAATCAGAAAAGTACTCGCGTTATTCCTTGGCCCTACGCTGATTGCGACCCCCTCAGCAGTAATCGGAGAGGAGGTGGAGTTATTGGCGACATGGGATGCGGGCGTCAGTTTTGGTACTCCACAAGTCATCGAATCCGCATGGCCTGTCTTGCTCTATCTGGGGCAGAACAATGAATTCATAGCACCTTTGTTCGAAGGTCTTGCGCTTCCTCCATCGTATCCTGTGGACATAGCGAACAGTGTATCGGCGACGGAAGATCCCGATTTCGGGTACTTCGTCGATCGCCTGACAGATGGCATTGACCAGGAGATTGTCATTCTTGCCTTCAACGACGAGTTGGGTTTCATCGGGGAGGTGGAAGTAATGAACTCAGCATCCTCGATATGGTTGTTCCGTCGTTTGGACCCGACCTCATCGGATATGAGATCGAACACATCACGCAGAATCTAACGGTCGACCTCCAGTCTCCGGGATCGGATCCTTTTGGTGATGGCATCTGGGCGGACTGGTCAGTCAGCGGAACGTATAGCTTTTTTGGTTATCCGGTCCCGGAACCTTCTTCAGTCGTGATCTACTCTGTGCTGTTTGCGGTCGTGGTTAATCTGAGTCGGTTCGGACGCGCCTCGACGCGCGAACAGTAACATGGGCCACTCTTGAAGGTCTGTGAGGGAGCCTAGCATGAGTCAAGACAAGAACGAGACCAACGCGTGCATCGTACTTTCTGCAACGTTTCTGGTAATCGCGGGATGGTCTTTCGAAGCACGCGGACAGTGTGTCGCCGGAGGTCTAAATAATCAGTTGAACGGGCTCGGCGGAGGCAATACCAATCCGCACGTGTTTCCCAACCAATGTCTCGCGGAGGCGGGGACAAACGTGACGATCACGATCGAGGGGATGGCCGATTTGGGGTGCTATTCCTGGGATGCGACGCACGAGCCCTTTCCGAACCACTGCACGTCGTGCACGCCGATCTGCTGCGATACCGATCCGGAAAGCAAGTATCTGACCGTGACGGGCAACTTGAATGCGTTGAACCCATCCGTACCTGGCAGCACGAACATGCCGCCCGGAGGATTGTTTTTTCAGGAGTGGAATACGGACTGTGACACGAGTTCGCAGGCTTGCCTTGAAGCGGGCCGGTCCCCTTGCGATCCGAACAACCCGGCCCCGAACAAGCGCATCACAACCATTCCCGCCGAGACGTGGAACAGTTGGCTGGGAGCGTCGGGAAACACCATGACGATCCGCGTCACGTCCACGACCGCGATGGCCACGTCGCTGGCCAATTACTGATTCAATCTGCACTTTTGGGACGGGTGCGGCGGCGGCGGATGCACCGGACCGTGCGGTCCCGACTCCTTCTCGCGCGTGTCGATTTCCTACACGGCCGAAACGGAGTGTCAAGTTCCGTCTGATTGCGGTCCCCCTCCGGACTGCAAGTTTTGGACCTGCGACCAGCAAATGTGCGTTGCGAACGACAGCCCGGACGGAACGTCCTGCTCCGACGACGGCAACCAATGTACCGACGACATTTGCGGCTTCGCCGTCTGCACGCATCCGGCGAGACCCACTGGAACGCTTTGCGGCTCTGCCAATGAGGACGATTGCGACCACCAAGACACCTGCGACGGTGCGGGCATTTGCCAGCCCAACTATGAGCAGGAGGGCACGGCTTGCGGGGATGACACTCCCAATGGCGAGTGCGATGATGCGGACATCTGCGACGCGACGGGCGTTTGCCTGCCCAACAGCAAGCCCGCCGGCACGACCTGTGGAAGCTCGAACGACGACGATTGCGACAATCCAGACACGTGCGACGGTCTTGGAGTCTGCCTGGACAATTTCGAAAGCGAGGGTACGTCTTGCACATCCGACGGATTTCTGTGTACCGACGATCTCTGCGACGGTTTGGGATCATGCACTTACCCGAGCGCCGCCGGTGGCACTCCATGTGAATCCGACGGCGACCCATGTACAGACGATGAATGCGATGCTTTCGGAGCCTGCACCCACCCGAACGCGGACAATGAGACGCCATGCACATCCGACGGGAATGACTGTACATGGGACATCTGCGACTCAGGTATTTGTGCTCACTATCCCTTCTTCAGTGGCGGACCCTGCGACGACGGCGATGCTTGCACGATCATCGATCTGTGTGACGGAGGGGGTTTGTGCGTTGGGACTCAGAATGCGGATGACGGGACGCCGTGTGACGACGGGGAGGAATGTACCGACCCGGACGCGTGCGCCAGCGGGGTGTGCGTAGGGACTCAAGATTGCCCGTTCGTCGTGCATGGCGCCGAGGGTGTCTCGTTTGAGAATCACGCCTTCGGCGGCTACATCGACCCGCGCGCGGAAAGTGACAACGGAGTTGATCTGAATCTGGGACTCGATCAGGTGACCGTCGTCTTCTCGGAACAGGTGCGGGACCTTGGAGGAGGTAGCCTGACGGCGGCGGCGTTTTCGGTTGCCGAAACCGGGTCCGGTGGTGGCCCGCAGCGTGTCCGGTCGATCTCGACGACGGACGACGTGACCGTGACGGTGCATCTGGACCGGATCATCACCTTGTGGGAGTGGACGACGATCGTGGCCGCGGTCGAGGACTTGGCTGGCAACCCCATCGAGAGCTTCGGCG
>JAJDDS010000516.1 GCA_029260195.1 Phycisphaerae bacterium | reverse complement strand
CGAGATGGACGAGACGCTGCGGGCAAGCGCTGAGAACACCGGGTTGAAGCTGTGTCTCGCGCTGAACTACGGATCGCGCGCGGAGATCGTCCACGCGGTGCGCACGATCGCCGCCGACGCCCGCGATGGAAAGGTCGATGTTGACGACATCGACGAACATCGCGTCTCGAACGCGCTCTACACCGCGGGGATTCCGGACCCCGATCTTCTCGTGCGCACCGCGAACGAACGCCGTATCAGCAATTTCCTGCTCTGGCAGATCAGTTACGCCGAACTGCACATCACGCCGTGTCTCTGGCCGGATTTCGCCGTTGAGCACTTGAACGAAGCCATCAAGGACTTCGCGGGACGCGAGCGGCGGTTCGGCGATGTGCTGACCGCGCCGCCGAGAATCTGAAAAGCCGGCGGCGGTTTTTGCCGATGATAGGCGGGTGTCGCACTCCCGTGGGACCTTGGCGTCGATGCGACGGGGCGGTACACTCGACATCATGGACACGCGAAACACCACCATCCAGCAAGATCCCGAGGACGAAATCGACGACGTTGACTCCGATCAACACGCCATCGCCATGATCGGAACCTACGTCCCCAGGCGATGCGGAATCGCGACCTTCACCCACGATCTCTCGACCGCTGTCGCCACCACCGTATTCAAGCAGCCTCTACGCGAATGCACCCGCGTGGGAATCGTCGCGATCAACGATAACCCCGACGGTTACGCCTACGGGCCGGAGGTCGTCCACCAGATTCGTGACCATTCCAAGGAGGACTACCGCGCCGCCGCCGACTTTCTCAACCACAGCAAGTTCGACGCGGTCAGCATCCAGCACGAGTACGGAATCTTCGGCGGACGCGACGGCGACTACCTCCTCGCGCTGCTCGACCGACTCACCAAACCCGTGATCTCGACGCTGCATACCGTGCTCGCCGAGCCAAGCCCCGGGCAACTGCATGTGCTCAAAACGCTCTGCCACCGCAGCGGTGCCGTTGTCGTCATGGCTGAGCGTGCCAAGAAAATGCTCCAAGATGTCTACGGTGTTCCCGAGGACAAAGTCCGCATGATTCACCACGGCGTCCCCGACGTGCCGTTTGGTGACACCGCGCCGTTCAAGAAACGGTTCAAGGTGGCCGATCGCCCGACGATTCTCACGTTCGGGCTCCTCAGCCCAAACAAGGGCATCGAGAACATGCTCGACGCGCTCGCGCGCGTCGTCCCACAGCACAAAGACGTCGCATACATCGTCCTGGGCGCAACCCATCCTCAGATCAAACGCGAGTCCGGAGAATCGTACAGACTCGGACTCGAAAAACGCGCGGATCGCCTCGGTATCCAGGACAACGTCATCTTCCACAATCGGTATGTCTCGCTCGAGGATCTCTGCGAGTATCTGCGCGCAGCCGACATCTACGTGACACCCTATCGCTCGATGCAACAAATCGTATCGGGAACGCTCGCGTACGCAGCCGCATGCGGGACCGCGGTGATCTCGACGCCTTACTGGTATGCGGAGGAGCTCTTGGCGGACGGCCGCGGTCGCCTCGTGCCCCTCGATGATGTGGATGCGCTCGCGGACGCGGCGCGCGATCTACTGACCAATGACGAAGCGCGCCTGAAGCTGCGCGAGAGCGCCTACACCTTTGGCCGAAAAATGACATGGGGGCGTGTTGCCATGGATTACGCAGCCACAATCGACAGGGTCTGCCAACTCGACGTCAACCGAATCGTTGAACCGGAAACGCCGCCGAAAGCGGCGCTACGACTCTCGCTTCCGGAGGTCCGACTCGACCATTTGTTCCGCATGACCGACGACACCGGTCTCATGCAGCACGCCGTCCACGCAACACCCGATCGGCGCCATGGCTATTCAATTGATGACGTCGCGAGGGGCATGATCGTCGCCGCGATGCGCTATCGGCTTTTCAAAGACGAGGACGCCCTGCGATTGTTCCACACCTTCCTGTCATTCGTACACTTCGCCCGGACCGATTCCGGCCGATTCCGGAACTTCATGTCCTACGATCGCCGGTGGCTCGAGACTGACGCCAGCGACGCCAGCGACGATTGTCAGGGGCGTGTGCTATGGTCCCTCGGCTACATCGTCGCCCACGCACCCGACGAACTCTCCGGACAATTATGCGAGCGACTCTTCCATCAAACCACGCCGATCTTCGAGAACATCGAATTCGTCCGCTCGCATGCCTTCGCCATTCTCGGCTGTCACTATTACTTGCAGCGCGATCACGACGCCGTCAACGTCCAGAACCTCATGCGGCGGATGGCCGACCGCATCGTCGAAGCATTTCGAAAAAAAGAAAGCAGTGATTGGCCCTGGTTCGCGGACCAGGTCACTTACGAAAACGCACGCGTCCCTCAGGCTTTGATCTTAGCGGGGCTGCAGTTGGGTGACGACGACCTGATCGAACGCGGACGCCGTTCACTCGATTGGCTACTTCGCCTCCAGACCGGCGACAACGGGAACATCTCATTGATCGGCAACGACGGTTGGCTACGACGCGGAAACGCTAAACCACAGTTCGACCAGCAGCCGGTCG
>JAJDDS010000515.1 GCA_029260195.1 Phycisphaerae bacterium | reverse complement strand
CATCGCCATCACACAACCGGCTCCGTCGTCATGAGCGCCCTGCCCTACATCCCACGAATCGATGTGCCCCCCAATCACCACGACTTCATCCGGCAGCGTCGACCCGCGCAGCTCACCCACGACGTTCGCCGAGACCGCGTCCGGCAGCGTGTGCGCATCCATCTTCAAGGTGACCGTCACCGGGACGCCACGCGAATGAAGACGAGCGATCATGTCGGCATCCTCACCCGTAATCGCGGCGGACGGGATCTTCACCTTCGCGTCTTTGTACCCCATCGCCCCCGTATGCGGTGATTGCATGCTGCGGGCTGTCACCGAACGAACCAGACATGCCACGGCACCCTTCTCCGACGCGATGCGAGCCCCCTTGCCACGAAACCGCACTGTCGACCCGTATTGCGTCCCGTGCTCCGGGTCATACGCCGGCATCCGATTGTTGAACAGGACGATCTTCCCCCGCGCCCCATCACCCAGCGCCTCCAGCCCCTCCTCGTCCTCCACCACCGCGACCCGCGCGGTGATGCCATTCGTCGGAGTCCCCACCGATCGGCCCAAACCGAGCATTCGCATCGAAAGGCGTCTTGGCTGGGTCATTTCGAGCGACTCGCTGCCCCGGACCCAATGCGGGACCAAGACCTTCTCAAGACGAACGTTCTCCATCCCGTCCGCCAGAAGCCGATCCGCTGCCCAACGCACCGCACGCTCCAACTCCGCCGATCCGCTCAGCCGATGTCCTATGTCGTCGCACAGCGCCTCGAGTTTCCTATACGCGTCGTTCCCCGCCAGCGTCGCCGCGATGATCCGCTCAGCCGCGCCTCGATACTGATCCGCAATCCGCGTCGCACCCACAGGTGACAACTCTTCAGCCGAGGCGACCCCAGACACCAACGCCAGCCCGACACACGACACAATCGTTCTTGTTCGCATATGATCCCGATTCCCGGTTCTGTTGTTTCGAAGGCGGGGCCAACGGCGAACGCCGCAACGGATGATCGACCCGCGCCGCCCGTTCCCGCGTGATGATCGTTTAATGCGACCGCCCTCCCCGGCCACACATTCAGTGTCTGTCGGTCCCTGCCATACGTCAACCTGCCGCCCGTGCCGGTAGATTCTCGCCCGGGCCGTTTCAACTAGCGAGACGACCGCCCGATCACGACTTCGATCGACGACGCATTTACCGCGATGACCGCGCTCTGTGACGAACGCGCCAGCGTACCTCCGTCATCCCGCAAGACTACCGTAAAGGCGCCAACCGCATCCGCCGACGCCCGCAGAACGTACGATCCCAGGTAGGACCGCTCATCGACGGAGACCCCGCCCGATGGCAGCGTCGCCAATATCACCCCGTTGGACGCGCCCGTCGTCGACACGGTATCCAAGCCCTTGAACGCGTAGTCCCAGCGCTGATCGTCGATCGTCGCGGACTCAATCGTCAATGATCCGCGAGATCCGCCGATGACATCGAGTGTCACTTGGAACGTCCGCAAATCCGCGACGGCGTCGACGAAAACGTCGACGGCGATCAAACCGCCCGGTATGCCGCGGGACTGCGACGGCTGCAGCGTCAGCGTGGCCTCAGCCACCGCTGCGACGGTCTCGCCCCACGGCCTGACGGGCCGCACCGCCGCCGGTTTACCGCAGGCCGAGCACGACGGATCGATGTTGCCGACCGGATCGCCCGCGAGGACATCCAGGACGCCGTTCAAGTCGTCCGTATTCACAAATCCGTCCCCCATGTTGCCCGGATCACCCGCGCTCGGGCACGGAACCAAGTCGCGCCGCTTAAGATCCGCGGTCGGCAGGACGTCTCCCGGTCCGCTGCAGCTCCCCAATACTCGGTCACAGCAAGCAAGCGTGACCGGTCCGGATGCAGCCAGCGAGTCCAAAATACAGTTGAGATCGTCGGTGTTCGTGAACATGTCGTTGTTGAGGTCGCCGTAAAGGGCTGGCTGACCGAAGCAGAACGCGTCCTGCAGGCAGCGGTCGACCGTGCAAACGTCCAGATCGTCACAGTCCAAATCCGCGCTGCACACGACCGCGCATTCGTCCGGTACACCGTCTCCGTCGGCGTCATCGCTCGATCCACCGAGAATGTCGCAGTCGTCCGGCAATCCACTGACGTTGCAATCACACGGCAGAGGAAATTCGGAAATGAATGAGGCTCCCGTGAGAAAAATGTCGTATCCACCAGTCGGTCCGCCGCCGCTCCAGCCGGTGATCGCGTCGCCACCGCCGCTTCCATCCGCTCCGCTGATCTCGGTGAACGTCGCCCGCTCGAAAACCGGTCCAGTTAGACTGAGCGGTTCGTTGCCGAATCCACTCACGCCCAGATAGTGAATGCCGGCGCCCGCCGGTGCAGCGTTCGTACCGTCGTCGGCTGGAACCGTCAGGCCGGAATGGAACAGGAGTGCGCCGGGGTTGTCGTCGTTCCCAACAATTCCTACTCCCGCGCTGTCGAGAAGCCACAGTTGCGTGTCAAACGCCGCCGATCCACCCGCGCCGCCTTGATCCCCCGATGACCAGGCTGAAAAGCCGAGCGGGTCAGTGATCATGATTCGATACAAGTCCACGCCGTCGCCACTCGTCTCCCCGACGATATGCTCGATCCGTCCAACTCCCGTGGCCGACTGGGCATCTGCGGGTAGAGCTCCCGCGTCGTCGATCTCCACCCACGTGCCGCCATTGCCGCCCAAATCTCCGCAGAGCGCGACGTCGCAGTCGTCCGGAATCATGTTCGTGTTGCAATCCGAACACGTCGGACACAGCGGTGGCATTTCGCACGCATCCGGCACGCCGTTCGCGTTGCAATCCCCATTGAAACCTAGCGCAATATCGCACGAATCCGGAACGCCGTTGCCGTTACAGTCCTCTCCCGGACACCCACCGCACGCAGTCGCCGCCAGGGCGACACATTCACACGTCCAGACACCGGAGCAACACTGCGGTTGAATTGCGCACACGCAGCCTTCCACCCCGGAGCCAGCGCAGCCGGAAGTCTCACGCCGCGAACAGCATCCGGAGCTGACCACCTGTATCGCCGCCGGATCGCCACCCTTGAGCTGCAACGCCAGTGCTCCCGCGTCCGTCAACGTGTGCGTCCCCAGGCTGAAACTGAACGCGCCGACGCTGTTCGGCGTGACCGTCACTGCGCCGATCGTCACTTTCACCCCATCCGCAATGGGAACGGCTGCCCCGGGCGAAAACGAAACCGCGACCGGATCCGGCAGCCCGGACGCCGCGAACCACGCGTTCGGGTCGTTCATCACCTCAGGAATCCAGGCGAACGTGCTCGGACCCAGCGCCGCCCATGCGGCGCCCGTGTTGTCGAACGCGAAGCCGATCGAACCCAACGCGAGGTCCGCGCCGGCGTTCGACGTCAACACGATATGCACGATCTGCGTACCATCTTCGATACGCACGACTTCCGGTGAAAGATGAAGCGACACGTCCGCCGCGCTGAGCGATGCGAACAGACCCGTGACCAGCGCGATGAGTGTCCCCTTACCATGCGTACCGTTCCTTGCTCGTCTGATGGGGTCGCCCTTTCCGCTCCGGCACCCAACGGCGGGATACGCCACGTCGTACCGCCGCCCGCTGTGCGCTCGTGCAACGAGCTTATCGAATCCCCAACACCGACTCAAGTCGCACCTGCCACCCCCGTTTTCCGGGTCCGGAGTGCGTCGACGGAGCTCGAGTCCGCGACATCAGACCCGATTTGTGCTCAAATGCCCCGCTGACACCAAGGCCCGGAGGACCCCCAGATGGACATCCAGGGAATGCTATTCGTCGGATTCAACAAACGCGTCGCCGCCCTCGATCGAGATTCCGGCAATATTGTCTGGCAGTGGACCGCACCCGACGGTACCGGGTTCGTCGCGCTCCTTCTCGATGGCGACCGCCTCTTCGCATCCGTCAACGGATACACCTACTGCCTCGACCCGCTCAACGGAAACCAGCTCTGGGCCAACCCCATGAAAGGGTTCGGACACGGAACGGCCACACTCGCCACCGTCAGAGGGCACTCCTCACACGCGATCCTCGGCGAAGCCGCCCGCCAAGCGGCGGCTCGTAGATCCGCGGCAGCCGGATCATGACGTCAATACGCGCGCCAGGCGGTCTTCGTGTGTCCCTGGTGAACGGCGTCTTCAAGCGAGCGCGGGCGACGTGGACAGGCGCGTGCTTTCCAGAAGACAGATCCAGCGCGTGACGCAGGCGTTCCACTCGAAACGATCTGCCGCGCGCTCGCGGGCGTGGCGACCCATCTCCCGCCGCCGGGGGGCGTCGTCTAGCAGCGACAGAACCGCGTTACCGAACGCAACCGCGTCGCCCTCTCGAACGAGCATCCCGCTGCGCCCGTCGTCGACGGCTTCGGGGAGGCCGCCGACGTCGCTCGCGACTACCGGGATTTCCATGGCGGCCGCTTCGAGGGCTGCCACGCAAAAACTTTCCTTGACCGACGGAATGGTTACGACGTCCCACCGGGCGTGGAGTTCGGGCATCTTCTCTGGGGGTTGTGCGTCGATCCAGGTGATCGCGTCGGTCAAACCATGCGAACGCGCTTGCGAAAGACACGCCGCCCGCAGTGGTCCGTCGCCGACGAAGTCGAAACGAACGTCCGCGCGTGCGGCATGAATGTGCGCTGCCGCGTCGATCATCGTGCGGGCGCCGTAGACCGGCTGAAACCCCTTCGGGAATCCAACGCGAGGAGTGTCACCGCCGGTCTTCGCGCGAGGCGAGAACACGTCCACGTCAACGCCGAACGGTAGCACCTCGATCTTCCCCGGATCGATATCCCCAAACGCAGCCACCTTGCGGGCGAACGCCTCACTTGGCGAAACGATGCGCTCTGCGGAACGCAGCAGCTCCCGGCGTGCAGCCCACAGCGATTCATCGACCGGGGGCGTCTCGGGCGGATGGTCCACATCGGAGCCGTAGGCTTTGACGACGAGGCAGCCGTCATCCGCGATGGATTCCGTAATCCCCCAGTCCATCAGAAAATGTGCGTTGACGATGTCGTACCGGTGGAACAGGTCGCGGAGGCAGGCTGACCGTCGCCGCTGCCAACGGTAGGGATGGCGCCACCCGAATGGAGGCACCCTGAACCGTTCAAACGACACGCCGGGGATCGGAAGGTTAGCGCCACCCTTTGTGGGTGGCGTAGCCTTCATCGAGACGACGTGGACCCGGTGCCCCCGATCGGCGAACGCTCCCGCCAAACGCCGCACGTGCGATCCTTCGGAATTGCCCAGCATCGCAATGTTCACGGGTGATCTCCTCTGCGGCGCCCGAACGGATCGCGCTAAACGCGGTAGCGATCGACAGCGAACGACTCCGGATGTCGCCGTACGAAGTCAGCCGTGCGTTCGAGTCCTTCATCGAGGCTGACGTTTTGTGACCAGCCAAGCACATCCCGCGCGCGTGATGCGTCGCACCTCAATTCGCTGACCTCGCTGTCCTTGGGGCGCATGCGCGCGGAGTCGGTGACATATTCGCCGCCACCGGTCATTTCGCAGATGCGCTGCGCCAGCTCGCCCACGCTGATTGATTTGCCGGTACCGATATTGAAAGTCCCCCCGACGGCATCGTCGTGCTGCGCGGCGCGGACAAATCCGTCCACCGTGTCGGTCACATACGTGAAGTCACGTTGGGGCGTAGGGTCACCGATGCGCACCGGATCAACTCCCGCAAGTCTCTGAGCGATGATCGTCGGGATGATCGCTCGGTCGGATTGACGTGGACCGAATACGTTGAACGGGCGAACCGTCACCGCCGGCAGGTCGAAGCTGCGCGCGAAACTCTCGACCAACTGATCCGCCCCAACCTTGGTCGCCGCGTAGGGCGACTGCGCCACGATGGGGTGCTTCTCGTCGATCGGCGTGTACTGTGCTGACCCATACGTCTCGCTGGTCGACGTGTTGATGAGTCTCTCGATGGACCCTGAACGGGCGTTTTGCAGCACGTTCAGCGTCCCGGTGATGTTGGTCGCGACGTAGGATGCCGGCGCGATGTACGAGTACGGGATACCGATCAGCGCCGCCAAGTGAAAAACGACGGATACCCCCTCCATCGCCTGCGCCACGGAATCGCGGTCACAGATGTTGCCCCAGACGATGTCCACATGTTCCAGCACCGAGTGGTCCAAGTGCGTCAGGTTCCCAACACTGGGCATGCTCTTGTAATTGGCGAGCACGCGCACCTTGCACCCTTCGTCGACGAGACGTTGCGTGAGGTGCGACCCGACGAATCCCGTTCCGCCGGTCACCAGCACCTTATTGTCGCGCAGATTCACATCGCACCGTCCCGACGCGAGGTCACAAAGCGGCGCCCACCGGCTCGCCGACGGTTTCTTGCCCGGCGTTCGCATCCGCCATCCACGTGTGCGGCAGGCAGAGAATTCCGGTAGAGAGACCACCGTCCTCGACCACCGTCGAGTAGCGGTAATCCGTATCCGCGATCACTCCTCCCGTATCGGCATCCCGCAGAATTGCTCGCCAGAAGTACTGACCGCCCGCAAGGGGCAGCGACGGCAGTCGCAAAGTCGCACCGCCGACGCCAGCCGGCGCATCGTACGTGACCCCGTCCCGAACCGAGCTGAAATTCACCAGGTACGTGTCGATGTCGCGGCGGACGTCCACCTCGACCACCAGCCGTGGCACGGGCTGATCCAACTCATAGTTCACTTCCAACGCCAACGACTGATCCGGGGCGAACACCGAGACGTCGCGACCCGACGCGTCGCGGATACGAAAAGTCGTGATGCGGGCGTAACGGTCACCGTCGCTCCCTGCCATGAACCCCTCTTGAGCTTTGAGCGCGGTGATGTACTCCGCGACGGCTGATCCCGGTCCACCGTCGAAGATCTTACGCCCCTTGTCGAGCACGATGGCACGCGAGCAGAAGGACTGCATCTGTTCGAGTTGGTGCGTGACAAACAGCAGAAGCGCGCCTCCGTCCACGAGTTCACGCATGCGGTTGATGCAGCGTTGCCGGAACAAGACGTCTCCGACGCTGAGCACCTCGTCAACGATCAATATGTCCGGCTCGACATGGGCCGCGACGCTGAATCCCAACCGCGCCTGCATCCCCGAACTGTAACGTTTCACCGGCGTGTCGATGAACGGGGCGATCCCGCTGAACTCGATGATCGCATCCAACTTGCTGGCGATCTCCGCCGTCCGCATCCCGAGGATGGACGCATTCATATAGATGTTCTCGCGCCCGGTAAGGTCGCCGTGAAAGCCGGCGCCAACCTCAATCAACGCGGTCAGTCGCCCGTGGGCCTCGATACTGCCTTTCTCGGGACGCAGAATGCGCGCGATGAGCTTGAGTGCGGTGCTCTTGCCCGCGCCGTTCGGACCGATCAGGCCGATGGCTTCGCCCCGGGCGGCATCGAACGATACGTCGTCGAGCGCCCAAAACGCGTCGTCGCGATCCACCGGCGCGTCCCGCCCGATCAGACGGCGACCCATCGACATCACCCACTCCGACAGCGTGTCGTGCGCTGCGCCCCGCCGAAATCGTTTCGACACGCCCTCCAGATTGAGTACCGTGTCATTCATCAAACACGCTCGGCGAACTGATAGCACGCCCGACGAAAGCAGGTCCAACCGAACAGGAGTACCAGCGCGGCGAAGCCCGCCGAGTAGGCAAACGGCCCCGCATCAGGCCACCGCCCGTAGACTAGACAATCCCGGTACGCACCGATGATCGGCGTCACCGGGTTCATCGCGACCAGTCGTCCCACCCAAGTCCCGTCATCCGGCACCGGATAAACCACGTTGGTCGCGAACATCCAAAGTTGAATCAACACCGCGAAGATCTGGCGAACGTCCCGGTAGAACAAGTTCGCCATCGCCAGCAACATTCCCATCCCGACCATCATCACAACCTGAACCAACACCACCACCGGCAGAAACACCAACGCCGAGTGCGGAGTGAACGTCCAGTCCCCGAACACGTGGAAGTATGCGATCAGCCCAAACAGCACCGAGAACGCCACGCAAAAATCCACCAGCGACGAGCCGATCGCGGACAGCGGCAGCACCTCGCGCGGAAAATACACCTTCGTCACCAGGTTGCGGTTCGCAACAAGCGAGTTCACGCTGCCGTTCAGTCCAGACGAGAAGAACGTCCACGGCACAAGCCCGGCGTACGCGAACAGCGCGTACGGCATATCGATCTCCATTCCCCCCGTCACCTTCACCGCACGCGTGA
>JAJDDS010000514.1 GCA_029260195.1 Phycisphaerae bacterium | reverse complement strand
CACGGCGCCGATCGCGTCACGGTTGCAGGTGCTGCCGACGAGTTTGAGGCGTACCCAGTGATGTCCAGTGGATTGGTCGTTTCGCAGGAGGACCGCCCGGCGGCCGGTTTGAGTGACGAGAATGTCGAGATCGCCGTCGTCGTCGATGTCCGCGTATGCGGCGCCGCGGCCGACGAGGGGGGTGAAGAGGGCGTTTGCGTGGGGGGCGTCTTCACCATGCTCGTCACCCACGGGGGGTGACGCTGCATTGGCGGAAGCGGCGGGCGATGCCGCGTCGATTACCGGGACGAAACACCGGGCGTTGTCCGGACCGGCGTTCCAGAAGAGTTGCGGCGGCTGCTCGTAGTGTTGGCTGGATTGGACGACGTTGATGTCCTGTTCGAGATGTCCGTTGGCTTGAAACAGGTCCAGACGTCCGTCGAGGTCGTAGTCGAAGAAGAACAGGCCGAACGTCAGCATGAGGCGACTCGGCGCGCCGATGCCCTCCGTGATGGACTCATCGGCGTAGAGCGTTGGATCCTGCTGGGTGACGTAGGCGGACGTCATCTCGTTGGCGAAGTTGCCGATGAAGAAACCGAGCGCGTCGGCTTCGCGATAGTACCCGGCGTCGGCGCCCATCCCGCCCGTCGCGTTGCCTTCGCGGTCATACGCTAACCCAAAGAGGGTCGCGGATTCCTCGAACGTCCCGTCCCGCTGGTTGTGGAAGAAGAAGTTCGCCACCGTATCGTTGGCGACCAGCAGATCGATCCAGCCGTCCCGGTCGACATCCACCGGCGCGATCCCCAGTGACTTAGCCACCGGCGCGCCGGTGGCGGCGTTCTTGATTTGCACGCCGGACTCGGCGGACACGTCGGTGAATGTCCCGTCGCCGTTGTTGCGGTAGAGGTAGGGGAACGTACCCTGGAAGTTCATCGGCGGACCATAGGCGCGCCCGACCCCGACCAGCCGGTAGTCCACCTCGAAGTCGATTTCCCGCGACCACTGAATGTAGTTGCCAACGAACAAGTCCAGATGCGAGTCGTTGTCATAGTCGATGAACGCGGCGCTGCTGCTCCACGCGTCGGGTTGGCCGGGCACGTTGGCGCCTGCGGTGACGTCGGTGAAACGAGGGAGTGGGGGGGGGTGTTGGTTGTTATGAGAGGCGTTTTCGCCGTGCCCGTCACCCACGAGGGGTGACGCTGAATCGTCGGCGCCCGTCGGTGCGATGGTGTCGGTGACGTTGCGGAACAGGTGGTTCTCGCCGACGGCGGCGATGAAGATGTCGACGCGACCATCGTTGTCGTAGTCGCCGACCGCCACGCCCGTGCCGTAGAAGCTGATGTCCAGACCGGAATCGGAGGTGACGTCCGTGTAGCTGCCGGTACCGTCGTTGCGGTAGAGCGCCGGGGTCGGGCGCGGCCCGCCGGTCGGTGCATTCTCGGGCCAGTGGGTGCTGTTGACGAGCAGAATGTCCTGATGCCCATCGTTGTCGTAATCGAGAAATGCACATCCCCCGCCCATAGTCTCGGGCATGAGCTTGTCACCCGCCGCTCCGTTTTCGTGGACGAAATCGATGCCAGCCGCCGCGGTAATGTCGGTAAACGTGACCTGCGGAGGTGCGGCTTGGGCTTCGACGAAGCGCGGGGGTGTGAGGCTGACCTCGGTGGGCGGTGGCTCGCGATCTTCCCGGGTGAAGGCCCACACCGCGAGGCAAACGGCCAACGCCAGCAGGGCGATCACGATCAGTGACCTCTTGAACGCCCGCCCGATGATCGAATCATCCTCGGCTACAAGTTCGACGTCGTGCTGATGCGGTTCGGGTGGTGTGTTCTCGCTCATTCGTGTGCGACCTATCGAGCGCCCTCTGGAAGCCGGTACGCGCCCTCTCGTTGCAGGTCGTAAATCACGACAGCCTCAGCCGCGTGGTTGGCGGCTGGGTACTTCAGTCGCGCGGCGGACACCGCCCGGTCGCGGGCATTGTCGTCCGGCTTGTACTTGGCGTGCAACGCGCGATGTTGGTCGGCTGTCTCCCGATGACCCAATTGCGCGTGGATCAGCCCGAGGTTGTAGTGTGCGGACAGGTTTTCGGGGTCGATGGCCAGGGTCTTGTCGAACCAGCTCAGCGCCTCGGTCAGCAGCGCCTCGCGCCGCGCCCGGCGCTTGTCGCCGCGCTCTTCCTTGGCTCGCTCGAACAGCGTCTGTCCCAACTCATTCAGCACGCGATAGTCTCTCGAGAAGTCGAAGTCCCGCCGCCGCGTCTCGGCGGTGTCCATCTCATGGATCGACCGGAAGTTCTCGATGGCTTCGTCCAGGTAGCCGTTCTGCTTGTTCACCAGCCCGGAGAACCACGCGACCGTCCACGGCGGCGCCGGCGGATCGTGGTTTGCCGCCCGGTTCAGGGAAGCCACCGCGTCGTTGAGGCGCCCTTCCTTGAAGTAGACGCGGGCGAGATTGAGTGGTCCGTCGGGGCGATCGAGGGACGCGACGCGCGCGAACGCGTGCTCAGCCTGCCGCAACTCACCCTTGTTGGCACCGGTGCTGCCCTTGCGCAGCAGCCCGATCCCGTAGTCGTTCCATCGCTCCCATTCCGGAGCCTCGATCAGTTCATTCGTCACGAAGGAGTTCGTCCCCGCGATGGGGAACGTCACGCGATCGTGCGCCATGGTCATGATCGGAAGGTCGTTGGTCACGAAGTCGTCGCCCTGGAAAAACCGCGTGTAGAGGGTGTCGAACTTGCGATACTGGAGCTTGACGTCAATGGTGATCGGTGCAGTGACATCCCTTGGCACTGTCAGCCCGTAGTGTACGACGTCGGCTGCGCCAGGCGGGATTTGATGGTTGTAGAGGGCGAGGAAGATGTCTTGTCCGTTGCGCCGGTCGATGCGGTGGCCGTTGCGGTCGATGATGAAGTTGTTGACGAAATGCGACCAGGGATCGACCTGATTGTCCTCTGGGCGCATGCCGCCGCTGCGCCCGATGACGCGATCCCCGCTCGTGACGGTAACGTCCATCCAGATTTCGTTCGAGTCCGTCGTTCCCTCGGTGAAGGTGTGGCCCATCTTGAGCGTTCGGATGACGGTCTCGATTAGATAGCGCTCACCGGGTTTGAGGGCGGGGACCACTGGCCGAAGCGGCGCGATTGGTGGTGCGTCGATCGTTCCACCCGGCTTGATCCCGAAGACGTCGACCCGCATCACGCCCCTGTTGAACTCGCTGTGGGCGTCGATGGCGGTTTGCGGCAGATCCATGAGATAACCGATGGCTGTGTTCGCGCTGGGGAATTGGTGATCGTGGATGCTCAGTACGCCGGAGTCGTCGAAATCCTGTGCGGAGAAATCGTCCGACGGAATCAACGGCATGTGGCAGTCGTTGCAGTTGGGTTCAGCCGTCTCGGGATAGTAGAAGCTGGAGGCTCCGTGGCCTGAGACGCCACTGAGGAGGAACGTGTCGTAGTGATTCTGCCCGCGAAGCCACTTGTACTTGTTGATCTCGAACGGAAGATGCACCTTGTGGCAGGCGCCGCAGTACTCCGCCTCCTTGTGCAGCGGTTTCAGGAACGTCTTCTTGTGGAACTCCGGATTGGCTTTGACCAGCTGTCGGTTGACCCACTTGAGCAGCCGGTTCTCGCTGAAGGTGAACGGGTATTGCGTGGGCTCCTCGATGGTGAAGTCGCCGTTACCGCGCGGCGAGTTGATGTGCGTGATCGCGTGGCAGGCTGTGCAGGTGACCCCGGCTTGGGCAGCCTTGTCGGAGGCGAGGTCATAGTCGGGGTCGTCGAATTTCGGATCGTCGAACGCACCGCTGAAAAACGGCACCGGGTCATGACACCCCGCGCAGAACCGCGAGCCCCGCACGTTCCCGTCGCGTTCGAAGACGGCTGCCCGCGTCTGCAAAACGGAGAAGAGATACGCGGGGTTGTTGAACG
>JAJDDS010000513.1 GCA_029260195.1 Phycisphaerae bacterium | reverse complement strand
TCACGACGCCACCCGCCTACCGCCACCGAGGCCAGCCCGCGCGACAGAGACGTTCGGCGGCGGCGATCTGGGTGATTCTCGCCGCCGCTGGGGGATGTTCCAAGCCCGGCGACGCCCCCCGAGGGTCCACGCCTTCCGCCCCGCCCGCGAGGGTCATTGCCTTGGCACCCAACGCGGCGGAGATCATCTGCGGTCTTGGCGCCTGCTCCACCATGGTGGGTGTCAGCACCTTCTGCACGTACCCACCCGAGCTCGCGCGCGTCCCCAAGATCGGAGGACTACGGGATCCCGACCTTGAGACCGTCCTCGCTCTGCAGCCCGATCTCGTCATCCTCCGCGGGCGAAACGAAGCCATCCGGAATCTCTGCCGAGACCGCGACATCCGTGTGTACGATGATCGTGTCGAGTCTCTCGACGACCTCTACCAGACGATTGCCGAAATCGGTGACATCTTCGGTCGATCCGCCCGAGCCGGCGCTCTCATCAGGACGATTCGCGAAGATCTTGCAGCCGTTGCCGATCGCGTCGCCGGCGCGTCGAGGCCTCGCGTCCTCTTCACCCTTCGAAGCCCCGGTACGCTCGCGGACGTCCTCACCGCCGGCCGGCTGTCGTTCGTGTCGGAGTTGATCCGAATCGCGGGCGGCGAGAACGTATTCGGCGACCAGGACGCCCTCTATCCCAGCGTCAGCCTCGAGGAAATCGTCGGTCGGGACCCCGAGGTCATCGTCGAAGCCATGACCTCCGACACGATCACGCCCGCCCTGCGCGACGCGATGATCCACCAGTGGAGCGCGCTTCCGCCGATCGCCGCCGTTCGTAATGCCAGGGTCCACTTCGTCTCCGACAGCCACTTGACCATCCCCTCGCAACGGGTCACGCTCACCGCCCGCCGTCTCGCCGAAATCATCCATCCGGAGCTGCCCCCCGGTGACTGACACACCCCTGCTTACGTTCACAGGGCTGCAATTCGGTTATCCAGATTGCGAAGTGTTCCTGGGACCTTTGACGTTCGACGTCCCAACGGGTGATCTGCTGGCCGTCGTCGGACCCAACGGCGCCGGGAAAAGCACGCTCCTGCGCCTGACAGTCGGCCTGCTCAATCCCGCCGACGGCTCCGTCGCCTACTCCGGCGCGCCCCTGGGCACCCTCGCGTCCGGCGAGCGCGCCAGACACATCGCATTTCTGCCGCAGCAAAACGACGCCCCCGCCGATCTCGTCGCTCGCGACATCGTCCTACTCGGACGGTTCCCGCATCGCCGCTACGGATTCTTCGACTCGTTCGACGACCACCGCATCGCGACAGACGCCATGGCCACTACACGGACGGACCGATTCGCCGAACGCAGGCTCGACACGCTGTCCGCCGGCGAACGCCAGCGCGTCCATCTGGCGGCCGCCCTCGCGCAGCAGCCGCACCTGCTCGTACTCGACGAGCCCACCTCAGCGCTGGATCCGTTCCATCAGCTCAGCGTTTTCGGCGTGCTTCGCGAGCTCTGCGATCACTCCGGTATCACTGTCATCGTCGCGACCCACGATCTCAACCTCGCGGGACAATTCGCCGATCGCGTGCTGCTGCTGGAGGCTGGAGGGATCGCCGCACTCAGCGATCCGGACGCGGTGCTACAGCCGGACCTTCTGGAGCGCGTGTACGGCGTCCCGTTCCGTGCCTTCCCCGCCGACCCCGGCGGACGTCGATGGGTCGTCCCGATACCGTCCACGACCGGAGCGTCGTCATGACCCGCCCGGCGCTCACTCCCACTCGCTTCGCCGTCCACGTGGGAGCCGGCGTCTTCATCCTCGTCGTGTTGATTGCGCTGAGCCCCGGTATCGGTTCCCAACCGATCGGCGTCATCGACGCGTTTGAGAGCTTGTCGGACAGGCGTTCGCAGACCTACTACATAGCGTTCGATCTGCGCATGGCCAGATCGATCCGGGCGCTGATCGCCGGCTTCACGTTGGCGTTGTCCGGCGCCGTGTTTCAGACTCTGTTTCGCAATGTCCTCGCCACACCTTACACCCTCGGTATCGCCAGTGGCGGTTCATTGGGCGCGCTGCTCGCCATCAAGTTCGGACTCGGTGCCCACATTCTTCTCGGTTTCTCCGGCGTGCAGTGGTTCGCGTTCGCCGGGTGCGCCGCGGTTGTGGCTGTTGTGCTGCTGATCGCCGGCGCCCGCTCGCGTGGCAGCGGCAATTCACTCATCCTCGCGGGGGTCACCATCGGGCTTTTCTGCTCCGCCATGATGATGTTCGTCACCTACCTCGCTGACGTACGCGAGACCTTCTCCATCGTGCGATGGATGATGGGGACCCTGGAGGCTGTCGGACACACCCGCACCGCGCGGATCCTGATCCCGCTCATCGCAGCCTGGACCGCCATGCTGTGGTGCGCTCGCGGATTGAACCAGTTTCAACTCGGCGATGAGATCGCGGCTTCGCGTGGCGTGCATCCGGTGCGACTGCAATGGGCTGCGGTGTCAGCCGCTTCACTGGCCACCGCATGTATCGTGGCCATTTGCGGACCGATCGGATTCGTCGGCTTGATCGTCCCGCACGCGGCTCGCAGCCGCGTCGGGCGTGATCACCGCATCCTGCTTCCGGTGGCTGCTTTGTGGGGGGCTATATTTCTGATCCTCTGCGATTGGCTTACCCGACTGTTACCGGTCTGGTGGGGGACGCTGATCGGACGCGAGCTTACGGCAGCCCCGCTCCACATCGGCGTCATGACCGCGGTGATCGGAGCGCCGACGTTTCTGATTGTGCTGCTGCGCGGGCGGTCCGTTTAGGGTTTGCGCTTGCGTTGAAGGGTGGAAAATCATACAATACAGGGACGTTTGGGTTCTGCCCTCACGAAAACGAGGAGGTTCCGTCTTCGCACTCGCAGACGCGGTTCAATTCAACCGGCCCGATCCACCCGGCACCAATTGCCACGTGCTGGTTCTCAACGCCCACTACGTCGCGCTGCGTGTCATCAGCGTTCGCCGCGCGTTCTCCCTTCTCTTCAAGCGCAACATGCAGGATCTTCCGGTGGCGGAG
>JAJDDS010000512.1 GCA_029260195.1 Phycisphaerae bacterium | reverse complement strand
CCTGTAACCTGCGGATCGAACCAATCATGATCATCGGCGTGCCAACAGAGATCAAAAACCACGAATATCGCGTCGCTCTGCTCCCCGTAGGCGCGGAAGAACTGACACGCCGCGGTCATCAGGTGATCGTCGAGACCGACGCCGGCGCGGGGTCGGGTATCGCGGATGACGAATACGCAGCCTGTGGAGCCCGCATCGTCGACTCCCCGATGGAAGTGTTCGAGAAGGCTGACCTGATCGTCAAGGTCAAGGAACCGCTCGCGACCGAGTGGCCCATGATGCGCGAGGGACAGGTGATGTTCACTTACTTCCATTTCGCAGCCGACAAAGAGTTGACCGACGGTGTGCTCAAGACCGGGTCCGTGGCGATCGCCTACGAGACCATCACCGATCGCGAAGGCCGCCTCCCGCTGCTGACCCCGATGAGCGAGATCGCAGGCAAGATGAGCATCCAGGAGGGCGCCAAGTACCTCGAACGTCCCATGAGCGGGCGCGGAATCCTGCTCGGCGGCGTACCCGGCGTGGAACCCGCCCAGGTCGTCATCCTCGGCGGCGGAATCGTCGGGACAAACGCCGCGAAAGTGGCAGCCGGCCTCGGATCCCGCGTCGCGATTATGGACATCAATATCGACCGCCTCCGCTACCTCGACGACGTCATGCCAGCCAACGTCGACACCATTTACAGCGACCGGCACGCGATTCAGCGCTACCTGGCTATGGCCGATCTGGTCGTCGGAGCCGTGTTGATCCCCGGCGCGCGCTGTCCGGTTCTGATTTCGCGAGCCGATCTGGCCGGGATGCGACAGAATGCGGTGATCGTGGATGTCGGCGTGGATCAAGGAGGTTGCTGCGAGACGATCCGCCCCACGACGCACGAAAACCCAACATACGTCGTCGACCACGTCGTCCATTACGGCGTCGCCAACATGCCCGGCGCCGTCGGCCGCACCTCGACCTTCGCCCTCACCAACGCCACCCTGCCTTACGTGCTCCAACTCGCCGATCACGGCTACGTCGAGGCAGCCAAAGCCGACCCCGGGCTTGCCAACGGCATCAACATGGAGAACAGCCGCGTCACGCATCGCGCGGTCGCGGACTGCTTCGATCTCGCGTGCGAACCGTCGTCAGCCGTATAGCCGCGCAACGCGAATGCGGGCGGTTACAACTGGCGGTCGAGGCGCCGGTAGTGGATGGCTTCTGAGAGGTGGTCGGGGTGGATGGTGTCGGAGTCGGCCAAGTCGGCGATCGTGCGGGCGATTCGGAGGACCTTGTCGTGAGCGCGGGCGCTCAAACCCAACTCGGTCATGGCCTGCTTGAGAAGAGACTCGCACGCGTCGTCGAGGACACAGTGACGGCGGATGTCACTGCTGCTCATGCGGGCGTTGGTCATGGTCGTGTCGTGGCCAAAACGGTGACGCTGTCTGTCACGGGCGGCGAGCGATTCGTCGCGCATACTCTGACTGCATCTGCCATTCTTTTGGCTGCGGAGCTCCTGGTGGGAGACAGCCGGCACTTCAATGTGAATATCGATGCGGTCGATGAGCGGGCCGCTAATCCGCGCGAGGTACTTCTCGATCTGCGGCGCGGTGCATTTGCACGGACGCCGCGGGTCTGTGTAGTAGCCGCACGGACACGGGTTCATGGCTGTCACGAGCATGAAACTCGCCGGAAATCGGACGGTCCCCGCGGCGCGAGCGATCGTGACGTAGCCATCCTCGACGGGCTGTCGCAGCGTCTCGAGAATGGCGCGCGGGAACTCCGGAAACTCATCGAGGAAGAGGACGCCGTGATGGGCCAGCGAGATTTCGCCGGGGTGCGGATTCGTGCCGCCTCCGACGAGCGCGGGCGCGCTCGCACTGTGGTGTAGGGAGCGGATGGGTCGAGTACCGATCAGCGGCTTGTCCGGCGGGAGGAGCCCCGCGACCGAGTAGATACGCGTGGTTTCGAGTGACTCGGGGAGCGTGAGCGGAGGGAGGATGGTTGGCAGGCGCTTGGCGAGCATGGTCTTGCCCGCGCCCGGCGGACCGATCATCAACAGGTTGTGACCGCCGGCAGCTGCCACGACGAGTGCCCGCTTGACGTGCTCCTGCCCCCGAACGTCGGCGAAGTCAAGTTCATACTCGGCTGCCTCCGCGAACACAGCCGCCAGATCGACACGCTTTCCTTCGATCGGAAGTTGCCCGGAGAGGAATCCGATGGCGTCCGTCAGTGTGGCGGCGGGGATGACATCGAGGTTGTCGACGACGGCTGCCTCAGCCGCGTTCTCCGCGGGCGTGATGATCCCTCGGAAGTTCGCGTTGGCTGCGAGCATGGCGGCGCTCAGCGCACCCTTGACCGGACGGACGCGGCCATCGAGCGCCAGCTCGCCGGTGACCAGATAGTCGCCTGCGAACTCGGGGACGACCTGATCGTCGGCGAAGATGATCCCGAGCGCGATCGGAAGATCGAACGCGGGTCCGACCTTCTTGACGTCGGCCGGGGCGAGGTTGACGACCGTCTTGTATCTGGGGAACTGGTACCCGGAGTTGCCGATCGCCGACCGGACCCGTTCGAGGCTCTCTTTGACCGCCGTGTCGGGCAGCCCGACGATCGCGGCGGACGCGAACCCATGTTTGGCGATGTCGACTTCAACTTCGGTTTGGACAGCCTGAATGCCGAGAAAGGCGACACTGTGAAGCTTTGCGACCATGGGTGGGCATTCTAGGTGGGGTGCGGGATAACGCCAGCGGTCCGGTGGCAGGACTTGTCACCCGGGGGCGACTGCTCACCGGAGCACCGCCTTGTGTGTCGGTTATTGTCCGGCGATGCACAAAAGGGGGATCGAGCGGAGAATAGACGTCGACGGCTCGCGAATAGGAGTATAGTAACGGTTTGCCGTGCGCGCGACGTGGTGGCGCCGCACGCCGGAATGCATGACCGACAATGGTGGTCGCGGTATCGCACATGGACACTGAAACGAGAACCGGCGGGCTCGGATTGCGCCACACGCTGCTGGTCTATACCTCGCCGCGATCGCTGTTCGAGCGCATCGAGGACACCGGAGCCTACGGGTGGGCGCTGGCCACCATGCTGGTGTTGGTGATGGTGCTGGGAATGCTGCAGATCCAATCGGGGCTAATCGACCGAGTGATCGATCAGGGAACCGAGGACCAAAAAGCCGCCATCGAGGCGGAACAGGCGAATCTGGTCGATCGCGTCGAGCTTCGCGAGAATATGGAAGCGATCGACAAGCAGGCCGTCTTCAATAAGAAAATCACGCGCCTCGGCGTCGTTGTGCTTAACCCGCTGCGCATTCTGGCCTCGTTTCTCCTGATCTCGTCCGTACTTTACGCCGTCGTCGCCCTGACCGGACGCAAGCCGGAATGGCACACCCTGATGTCGATCTGCGTCTACGCCGGGTTCATCGAGTTGGCGGCGGAAGCGCTGCGCGTGGGCATGATGTTCTACTATGGGACGCTCGATGTCGACACCTCGATGGCGGCACTCTGGACACCGGAATTCACCAAGGGCATCTCACCGTTAGCGGGGGTGGACCCGTTTCGAATCTGGTTTTGGGTTCTAGCCGGTCTCGGGCTGGCGGTCACGCGGCAGTTGAGTCGACGGATGGCGATCGTGATGTGCGGGTTCATGTGCGTGGGCGGGATGGGGTTGGCTGTGGCGATGGAGTTCGCGACGAATCAATGACGACGGAATGCCGCGAGTGTGACGCGCGGACGCTGGAGATGGACATATGAAGGGACTGTTGACGCTGTTGGGACTCGCCGCCGTGTGTGCGGGCGTGTTCGCGCTGGGGAACCTCCGGCGCGATTCCGACGATAAGCCGCTCCTCAACATCGCCGAAGAGGTAGCGCTG
>JAJDDS010000511.1 GCA_029260195.1 Phycisphaerae bacterium | reverse complement strand
CGACTTGCTGGGGTCGTTTTCCGTTTACAAATATGCCAGCAACGGCAACTCGCAGTTGGGCGATTTGCCTGGAAACGTGACGATCGCCACAGCTTTTTCCGCGGGTAGCTTCCACCTGCACGGCGCGATGGACGGCGTGTTCTCCGTGGGGGGTGACGCCGCGGGATCGTTGGATGTTGATGGCGACATTGCCGGCGAATATTCTGTTGGGGGTAGCCTTGCTGGTGCGACGCAAGTGGGTGGCGTGGTCACCGGTGATCTGCATGTGACGGGCGATGCGGACGGATCGATCGACCTTGGCAAGCTCGGCAGGGCGGGCCGGATTCTGGTGGATGGACTGGCGAATGGCCCCATCACCATTGACGATGGGACGGTGCGTTCGTCGTTCATTCATCTCAATGACGGGCTGGGTACCAGCGGGAGCTTGGTCATCGATGACGTTTCCGGGGGACTCGCGCCGGTGGGTGCCAACGGTGACATTCAGATCGGCCCGGACCTCCCAATTTGCCCGTACCCGAGCGTCACGTTTCTGGGTTGCGTGAAAGTCGCTGATAACCTCAACGGCGACATTGATGTGAACGGGTGTCACCCCCAGGGCACTGCCGATCTGAGCATTTGTGTCGAGGGTAACACCAACGGCTCGGTTAACGTGAACGAGTGTCTATGCGCCTACCCGATCGGCGGCGTGGACAGCGACTGCCTGCCAGCCTGTCCGTAGCGCGGAAACGACAAGTCCGGAGCAACCACGCCGAGGCCGTCCGCGTGACGGCCTCGGCTTTGCGCTGCCGGGCGGCCCGATGGGGGAGGTGGCACGCCGCGGGCTGGTGGGGGCTGTTTCTGACATTTCGGTGTGTCAAAAGACGGGCCGCGGCGATGCGGCTGGTTCATTTTTTTGGGATTCGCGGGCGATTCTGGTACCCTGGGGATCGAGCCCCGCGGCCGGGCTCTGCGGCGAGCGAATAGCTGTCCAACGAGGTGAACTGACATGCGATCGATATTCCGATGCGTTTCTGTTGTTCTGTTGTTCGCGGCGACGGCCGCCGTGTCGATGCGGGCCGTCGGTGAGAGTGGTGACGTGTCAACGGCGAGCCCGTCGGGAAGTTCGCGTGCGCTGATCGATCAGGTCCACTCCGCATTCGGATTGCACGCCGGCGACATCGTCTCGCTACGCGTCGATACGACGCCGGGGATTTCGCAGCGCGTGGCCGTGCCGTTCGACGGCGCCACGCTGGCGCTCGACCTATCGCCGCATTCCGTTCGGTCGGAACGTTACGAGGTGCGCTACCAGCAGGCGGACGGTTCGTACGTCACCGCCGAGCCGGGGCCGATCCGCACCGTGCGCGGAACTGTCGTGGGCGAGGCGGGAAGCGTCGTCGCGGGATCGGTGATGCAAGACGGGCTGACAGCCGTCATCGTCATGCCAGACGAGGCACGAGTTTGGATCGAGCCAATCGCATCGCGCGTGGCTGGCGCCGGCGCGGGCGCGCACGTTGTTTACGGCGATCGGGACGTGATTCCGAGCGGTGGAACGTGCGCGGCGGAGGTCAATGCGATTGCGACGAATCAAGGTGAGCCGCCGCAGGAGGGGAGCGGGTGTACCACGGACATCTGCGTGACCGAGCTCGCGTGCGATTCAGACGTGGAGTATTTCCAGGACTGGGGCGAGGGCGTCGAAGGTCGGATCAACTTGGTCACCAACACCATGAACCTCGAGTACGAACGTGACGTCGGCATCACCCATGCAATCACCGCGATCATCGTGCGCCCGCAAGAGCCGGACCCGTACTCGTCAAACAACAACAACGGGCTGCTCAGCCAGTTTCAAAGCCACTGGCAGCAAAATCAGCAGGACATCGAGCGCGACGTAGCGGAGCTTTTCACCGGGCGCGATATTGACGGCTCGGTGATCGGCACGGCCCTGACCATTGGCGGTATCTGCACGAGTCAGGCGTTTTGCTTCGTGCAGTCGGATTGCTGCGGCTCGTTCGCGTGCGCGACGGACCTGTCGGCGCACGAGTTGGGGCATCTGTGGAACGGGTTCCATTGCGATTGCCCGGGGTGGACGATGCACACGCCGCTGCAATGCGCCAATCAGTTCCACGAGGATTTCTCCGTGCCAGGGATTATCTTTCACCGGAATACCCGTTCCTGCTTGAGCGACACGGCGCCCGTCACGACCTTCCCGTTCGCCGATTCGTTCGTCGACGCCAACCTCGACCCAGCGCTGTGGCTCGCTGAGGGAGCGGTGGTTGACGGACTGGGCGACGGCGAACCCAGCCCTCCGTTTTCCCTGCATCTCAACGGCGACGATCGGCCGACGACCGCCCTTATGGACGCCACGACTGTCGACCAGGTGGCTGTCGAGTATTGGTGGCAGCGAACCGGGACGGCTGGTGGTTCGCCGAGTCCCGGGGAGGATCTCGTTTTGGAATACCACGCAGCCGGCGCCGGTTGGCTGGAAGCCGATCGGCAACTTGGAGACGGCCCCGACGACCTCCCCTATGAGCACGCGTGTGTCACATTGCCGAACAACGGCGTTCACCAGGCGTTGCAGCTTCGATTCAGAATCAACGGCGCGGAGTCGTTCGACCATTTCTTCGTTGACGACGTTCAAGTCCGCGACGGGGCGTCGGTCCTGTCCATCGCGACCCAGCCCGAGTTCGATTGCGCCTGCCAGGGCGGAGCGGCTGAGTTCAGCATCGTCGCCGCGGGCGAGCCGCCGTTCCAATACCAGTGGAAGCTGGACGGCGCACCCATTCCGGGTGCAACGGAGGCCACGCTTTCGCTGACGCCCGACGGTCCGGAGGATTTCGGATTCTATTCGGTAGAGATTACAAACCTCTGCGACACAATCGAAAGCGAAACGGCTGAGCTGCTGGAAGACACGCCCGTTCAGATCATCGTGCCCCCGCAGGACGCCGCGCTGCCGATCGGCGATACGCTGGCGCTCACCCTCGTATCGACCGGTGGTTGCAATGCGTTTCAGTGGTTCGTCAATGGGGCGCCGATTGCGGATGCGGTTAGCCCGTTCTTGTTCATCCCGGACATGCAGTGCGAGAACCAGGGCTGTTATCACGTGGAGGTCGGCAATGACTGCGGTGTCGTCGCTTCCGACGTCGCGGAAGTGGTCGTCGAGACGTGCGGACCGATCGACTGCGATCTGGACGTGACATCGCCGGTCATCCTACACAGCGAGGGCATGCCCGGTCAGACCAGGCCGTTCACCGGGTACGTCGACCCAAGGGCTGAGAGCACGAACGGCCTGGACGTCGATCTCGGGATCACCGAAATGCAGATACTGTTCTCCGAGCCGGTCGAGAACGTCGGCGGCGACGCATTGTCAATCGATGCGTTCGTGGTCACCCAGACCGGTCCGATTCCACCGCCGGACGTCGTGGCGGTTGACGTCGAGGGCATGCCGCTTGTCAGTCTGACGCTGGATCGCCCAATTACATTGATGGAATGGACGACGATTCGCGCGGTCGTGCAGGACCAGGCTGATAGCGCGAATGTCATGCTCGACGCCGGGAATCAGGGCCCCGGTGTGAACGAGTCGGACCGGATCGATCTGGGGTTTCTACCGGC
>JAJDDS010000052.1 GCA_029260195.1 Phycisphaerae bacterium | reverse complement strand
GGGGGGGCCGCGTCGCGATCGGGATGCGAGAGGTGTATCCTAGCGACGGCCGCGGGTTGGAGACCGAAGCCGGACGTTGAAAGTCAAGAGTCAAGAGTCGAAAAGCGGAACCCGGGAACCGGAAACCGGTAGGAACCTATTCACAGAGAGATCGCGGGAAAGAGTGTCATAATGTGGCACTTTTGTTGTATCGGACGGTGCGGATTGTCGGGGAATTGAGAGGATTTGGCTTGACACTGCCCGGCGCTGGACTCAAGAATCGCACGACCGCAGCGCCGGAAGTCGCCGCGAGTCGGGCGGGAAGCACCGGGAAAAAAAAGGGGTGAGAGAAGCGATGCGTGAAGATTGGTCCGCGATTCTGCTGGCGGGTGTATACGACTGGGGCGTGTGCACACTAAACAAGGCGCGGTTGCGCCCTCTCGTTCCGATCGTCAATCGGCCGATCATTGAACACGTGTTGCGCGCGGTGCAGGGTGTAGGGATCGAACGAGCGGCGATCTGCGCGAATGGTCACGGTGACGCGGTGCGTGCAGCGCTGGATGCGCGAATCTCCGAGCAGATGCGCCTCCACTATCACGATGACACCATGCCACGCGGACCGGCTGGCTGCGTGAAGGACGCGGCGTCCGCATTCGGCGATGGACATCTGATGGTGGTCGAGGCGAGCGTTCTCCCCTGCTTCGACATCGCAGCATTGATTGATGGGCACATGCGATCGGGGTCTGCATTGACCGTCGCGACGCAATGTCGCACGGCGGGAGGCGAGTCGACGTACACGCCGGTGGGGATGTATGCGTTGTCCTATCGAGCGTTGGAGCACATCGCTGACAAGGGATTTCGGGATATCAAGGAGGGATTGATCCCGTCGCTACATGAAGCCGGTCTACGAGTGGACGTGCATCCGATCCAGGGGATGGCGGCGCGGTTGCACGGGATTTCAAGCTACTTCGCGATCAACGATTGGGCGGTTCGTCTAGCCGGGAAGTGCGCGTGGGATCTCGATGGACACGTGGTTCGGGAATCGGCCGTGATTCACTTGGACGCGCGGGTTGACGCGTCGGCGCAGGTGCTGGGTCCGGTGATCATAGGTTCGGGGGCGGTCGTGCGTTCGGGGGCGATTCTCGTGGGTCCGACGACCGTCGGCCGGAACGCGACGATCGGCGAGGGGTCGGTCGTTTCGCGATCGGCGATCTGGGATGGTGGCGTGGTGGGTTCCGGGGCGCAAGTCGATCGTTGCGTGGTGGGGGATCGAGCCCGCGTGCCGTCGGACGCGCGTTTTTTCAAGGAAGTCCGGGTGGCGGGGGATCGCCCGCACCGAACCGGGCTGTGGCGACTTCGCGATGCGGGTGAGATCGCAACGCGTGAACGAGAATTCGATACGGCGGATCGCTTGATGATTGGTCCGACGCGGCGGGCGAAGCCGTAGTCACGTGGTGGGCCGTTGCTCAGCCGCCGGTAGCCAGTCCACCGCGAGCAGAGCTGCGGGACTTTTGGGGCGAGGGAGGGAGGAGTGGGGTATGAAGCAAGCCTGGGGGAGAGGAACGTGGGCGTGGACGGTTTGCGCCGTGGGCGCGGTGGTCTGCGGAGTGGGACGAGCCGGCGCGGACATGGTAAGCCATGCAAGCTCGGTACCGTTGACGGCGACGAACTGGACCGACGACCTGAGTTTCCCAATGTTCGATCCGTCGCGCGGGACGTTGGAACAAGTCGACCTGACGTTGTCAGTGTCGGTTGAGGGGACGAGTCAGTTTGAGAATCTGGACTTGGCACCGGCGGTGGTTCTGACTCACGTGCTGACGGAGACGACGGTTTTGGGTCCGGGCGGATCGCCGGCGATGTCGGTGCCGACGATGTACTTCGGCGTGGACTTCGTGGCGGATTTCGATGGGGCAATCGATTTCGCGGGCGGATCGGGTCGGACGGTGTCGATCGCGCAGGACGCGACTGACACCGTGAGTTTTCTGGACGCGGGCGAACTCGGGCTGTTCATCGGAGCGGGTACGATTGCCCTTCCCATCGCATCGTCGGCGTTTTCGGGCGCGGGCGGTGCGGGCGGCTTGGTCGCGTTGATGTCGACGGCGACGTTGGCGAACGCGACCTTGAATTATCAGTACTCGGTGATCCCCGCGCCGCCGGCCGTGTGGCTGGGGATGATCGGGATGGGGTTCATCGATTGGGTGCGGAGACGAAGCGGATGAACTGGGGACGCTGGCGGTACACGACGATGGCAATCACGCTTGTGATCTCGGCGGGCGCCCGTGGCGAGTCGTTGACGTACCACGATTCGATCCCGGTCCAACCTACGGGCTGGGGGTATGGACTTTCGGTTCCGCAATTCGAACCGGCGTTGGGGACGTTGGAAGCGATCGACGTGAGATTCTCGGGTCACATCGAGGGAACCGCGGGGTTTGAGAGTCTGGACGCTATGGCGGCGGACGTCCTGTTGGAATTCGCTGCGGATCTGACGCTGACGGGGCCATCGGCGTTCGAGGCGCTAGCGCAGCCGCAAGTGTCGTGGATGGCGTCGGCGACGGGATTCGACGGCGTGATCGACCTGGGTGGCGCGTCAGGGCAGACGTGGTTGGATGTGGTCGCCGCGGACGTCGTATCGGTGAATGTCCCGACGGGTTTCGGGTTGGGTAACGACTGGGTCGGCGCCGGTGTGGTTTCGTTCTGGGCGTCGTCGGCGGGGAATTCGCGCGGATCAGGGACCGGTAATCTACTGCTGCAATTCGAGCAGAACGCCTGGGCGGGCCTAGCGGTCACGTACACCTACTCGGTGCCGGAACCGGCGACGTTCGTGGCGGTGATTCTGGGCGTTGTGGTCTTGCAACGCAGGCGCCGTGGCGACGCGGAGGCGCGACGCATGGCCCGATAAGACGCGGTCGGTCGGGGCGGTCCAATCGTATATTCGAGACTGGATGGATCTGTGCGGAGCGGGGTTCGGGCGCGGGGAACATCTCGCTCCGTTTTCGGCAAGATTCCTCGCTTCGCTCGGAATGACAGGACTTTCGGAATGACAGGACCTTCGGAATGACAGGTGCACCGGAATGACGCAGTTCCATGTTTCTCGGACTCGGTGACAGCCGGAGCAGGTGAGGGGACCATGACACTCAAGGGGATTATACACGACTTTCAACCGCGCAGTCTTCGCGACGGTGTTGAGACACATTCGGTCCTGATGCTTCCGTTCGGAGCGCGGTACTTCCTGAATCCGCTGCTCGATGCAATGGCGGACGCGGGGTGCGAGCGGTTCGTCGTGATACCGGCATTCGATCCGGACATAGCGTATATCGAACGGCTGACGGCGGCTGCGGGTAACCGAGAGCTTTCGATCATCACGCCGGACGAACGGGGCGAGTTTCTGTTCAACGGCGAAACCTCCGAAAGCCTGCTGTTCGTCGATCCGCGCTTGTATCCAGAGGACGGGTACGATTTCCGACCGATCATGGCGACCCACGAGGAAGACCTCGGGGCGGTGTTCGTCACGGGCAGCGGTCGTGACATCGAGGAGAAGGACGAGCGTGTGCTTCTCGACAGTTCGGGAAATGTTCGCAAGGTCCAGCGGGTGTTCGACCGGATGTCGTGGGCGCAGGGAGACGGGATGGTTGTACCGTTCTGCGTGGTCCCGCACATGGTGGCGTTGCACGGACCGGGTTTTCCGCTGTCGGCGATGCGGGCGCGGTTCGCGTCGCGCGGTGTGCCGATCAGGGATCTGCGCTCGGCGTCGCCGGTGGCCCATTTGAATCGCGGCGAGGACATGGTTCGGTCGGCGTCGGCCAAGGTGGCGGCGCGATCTCGGGAGGACGTCGCGGGGTTGTCGCGGTATCCGGATTACGACGACGTTTGGGTGGCGGCGACGGCATCGATCGCCGGGTCGGTGCGGTTCGTGGGTGAGGTGATCGTGAACCAGGACGCACTGATTGCGGATGAGGCAACGATTATCGGTCCGACCGTAATCGGTCAGGGCGCCGAGATCGGGCAGGATGCGACGGTGGCACAGTCGGTGGTGATGGACCGCGCGGTGGTGGCGCCAGGATCGTCCGTGCATCAGTCCGTCGTCGTGGGTCGGTTCGGCGTCGCGGGGGCGGGTGAGGGGGACGCGCGGCGCAAACCGTCGGCGGTCTACTCGGACGAGTCGTTTCAGGTCGTGGAAGACGGCCGCGCGACGGATTCAGCCGCGGCGAGGCGGTGGCGGCGGACCATGGCGATCAAGCGCGCGATCGACGTCACAGCGGCGGGGCTGGGGTTGCTGGTGTTGACCCCGCTGATGTT
>JAJDDS010000510.1 GCA_029260195.1 Phycisphaerae bacterium | reverse complement strand
GCCGGTAGACCGAATCCGCGGCGTCGCCGGCGGCGTATACGCCCTCGACGCTGGTGGTGCTTCGAGCCGGATCTTTGAACACAATGTACTTCTTCTCGTCGAGCTCGAGCTGCCCGTCCAGAAACGCCGTGGCTGGCGTATGTCCGATGGCGGAGAAAAACCCGCGGCATTCGAGCGTACGTTCTTCGCCCGTCTTGGCGTGCTTCAGAGCGACGCCGGTGACGTGATCATCACCGAGGATATCGGTCACGATGGTGTCCCAGACGACCTCGATCTTGGGATGATCCAGGACCCGCTGTTGCATGATCTTCGACGCGCGGAACGCGTCGCGCCGATGCACGATGTAGACCTTGCTGCCGAACTTGGCCAGGTAGTTGGTCTCTTCCATCGCGGAGTCGCCGCCACCGACGACAACGAGCGGCTGATCGCGGAAGACCGGGAGGGCGCCGTCACATACCGCGCACGCGCTGACGCCGCCGCCGCTTTGGGCGAGGCGCTGCTCGTTCGCCAGTCCCAACCAGTTCGCCACCGCGCCGGTTGCGATGATGACGGCGTGCGCCGTGACCGTTTTCTCATCGCCACTCATGTCCGTCGTTTCAAGGGTGAACGGGCGGCGCGTGAAATCGCATTTGACGACGTCGCGCATCTCCACCCGCGTCGCGAACCGTTCCGCCTGCTTCTTGATGTCGGCCATCATCTTGGGACCCTCGACGCCCTCGGGATAGCCGGGGAAGTTCTCGACCTCGGTGGTCAGCATCAATTGTCCGCCCGGGAGGATCGTCGCGGGGTTCTGCTTGGGGACGCCTTCGAGAACCAACGGATCCAGATTCGCGCGGGCTGCGTAAATCGCAGCCGTCCAACCCGCAGGACCCGACCCGACAATCACAACTTTCTCAACGTGTCCATTACCCGACATGATGTTTGGGCGCTCCGCTCATCATTAAATACCCTGAAGAATCGCTCGCGGGGGCATCATAGCGTCGGTTGGTTCAGTCTGGCAAGCCGCGTGTCGGCGCGGCTTGAGGTGAGTATTCAATGCACACCTTACAGCCCGCGGGGCGGTTTGACCGATGATATCGTGCTAACTAGACTCCTCCGAACTCCAGAGCCGCCGGAAACGAACACACAGCATGACCACAGCATACGACATCCTCACGACGACCCGCTCCTTGTCCGTCGGCTGGTGGCCGATCGTCACGATCATCGCCGCGGCTGGTTGCGGGTCCACGCCGACGCGCACCTTCGAGCCGTCCCAGTACGAACTCGTCAAACACGAGTGGGGTTTTCAGTCCCGTCCTGGGACGCAACTCACCACCGACCACTTCGAGATCTACACCACCAGTGAAGATTCAGACTTCGTCGCGTTCCTCCCGAACTACCTCGAAACGACATACCAGTTCTACGCGTCGCTGCTCCCGCCGTCCGCCGACCACGACGGGCAAAAACTCGAGACGTACATTCTGGCGGACCGGCACGAGTGGGACGCCTTCGTCAAGCGCCGATACCCAGGGCGGTATCACCTGTACCGCATGATCTCAGCCGGGGGATTCTCCGAGGGGCGGGCGTGTGTGGTCTACGATATCGGGCGGGTCGCCACCCTCAGCGTCATCGCCCACGAAGGCCTGCACCAGTATTTTGGCGCGCACTTTTCCGAACCACTTCCGGCTTGGTTGAATGAAGGCCTAGCCACCTACTGCGAATCCGTCGAGTTCCGTAGAGACGTCCCCTACTTCAAGCCGCAACACAACTCGTTTCGCATCAACCATCTGCGACACGCGGTGGCCGCCGACGACACGATGCCACTGATGGAGCTGTTGGCCACCAACGCCGGAAACGTCATCGAAGGGAACCAAATGGCAGCCACAGCCTCATACTATGCGCAGGCTTGGGCGCTGATCGTGTACCTGCGACACGGCGCGGGTGGTAAGTATGCGGAGGGTTTCCGTGAGATGTTAGACGGCATCGCCGACGGGACCATTCGCATCAAAGCCCGCGCAGCCAAAGCCACATCCCCCAGCCCATCAACAACCGCGTACGGACAGGCGGTCTTCTACGCCTACATCACCCAGGACGTCGAGACATTCGAAGCCGACTTCCGCGCCTACTGCGAGCACCTCTGTTTCAAGAACTAATCGCAGTCGCCGGCTGGCGCCGTTATGGCGTCAAACTTTCAGTCCGCCGCCTACTTCGCTACAATCGCCTCGTTAGCGCTGCGCCGTACCGACCAAGCGAGCCGCATGCCAGACCGACACGACAGCAAGGGCACTCCCGGCGCGCCGGGAACGGGTCTGTCTTCGGACGACGCGAACCGGCTTTGGGAGGAGTTTCGCGCCGGTGGCAATCCGTCGGGACGCGACGCGCTGGATCGGTTGTACCGGGGACTGCGGCGGCCGCTCGTGGCGTTCTGCCGGTTGAAAGGCTGTGACGCGGAACTGGCTGACGAGATCGCCGAAGACGCATTCGTCCGCCTGATCGTTCGCCAGCCCGTCGCCCACCGCGGTTTCATTCCCCTCCTCCACAAAACCGCCCAGAACCTCCTCCACGACGCCCGCCGCCGATCCACAATGCCCGCGCCTC
>JAJDDS010000509.1 GCA_029260195.1 Phycisphaerae bacterium | reverse complement strand
CCTCGTACGTGAGCGTGTCATAGGCACGGCAGACGAAGGACGAGCCGATGTCGATGATCGCTTGGAAGAGGAAAAAACCCATGTATCCGGCATCCATGACATACAGGCGGTCCGATTTGAGCGACCTCTCCAAGACTTCGCATTCGCCAGTGCCACCGGGTGGCACATCCATTCGCGTAGGAACGCTCTGAAGGAGCTCGAAATGGGTGTGCAGTTTGAACGCTTTGTGTTTCTCGTGGGGCCACATCGCAGCGACAAGCTTGGAGAGCACTGGCAGCAATGAGCCATCCACCAGCGTCATGATCCGTTTGGTGTCGTCGAATTCCGTGTTCCGGTTGATCGGTTTGAGCTTGTCGACCAAATCCCCGATGACGCCACGAAGCAAATCGGCATCGAAGACCCGAGAGGCTTCCGAGAGCGATCCGAGAGCCGCCCGCGGGCATTTCAGCATGCGTTGCACTTTCTTGAGTCCGCTGGCTTGGACGATGCCGCGTAGGCTGGTCACGATCGGGTTGAAGAAGTACAGAAGAACGAGGGCGGCATACTGATCGTAGTGGAGTTTGCGGTTGCCCGCCGCATCCCGCTCGCAGCCATGGTGGTGCAGTTTCTCCAGAACCGGCATCAGCAGCTTGAAGAGCTTGAAGCCTTGTCGGTCTTTCTTTTGGATGTCGGGTCGCTTTGGGCTTGCCACAACCAGAAGTATGCGCTACGGCGCCCGGTAGCGCAAGTAAGGTGTGGCGCGAGCTTCTGTTCGGACCCGCGTACCAGTACCCGAGCCACCGCAAACCGCGTGCCGAACAGGATTGGGGGCACCGTCCCCATTCCACCGCCGATTCGAATCGATGCGTGTCAACGGACAGCGGTTTTCAAACGACACGTGCGGTGACCGGCGGGAAGCGATGCGATGCCGAGGCCGGGGAACGGGGTTCTCAACGCTTGTTCGTAGGCGGACATGACGTCGGCTTGTGTGCGGGTTGTCACGCGCGGCGTCGCGCCCGTACCTGAGTCGAACGAATCGAGCCAATCGTCCCCATCCGATTCCGAGGCGCTCGCCCGCCAGACCAGCGAGTGGGTGGCGAGGACGACGCGCGAGGTTTCCACATCGACGCCGGCCAGGTAGAAGGCTGACTCGTCGTTGATCTTCCGCATCTCGACGCCGATGGTGTCGCCGTGACGAAGTGTGACGCTCACGCGACGTAGTTGGCTGACCAGGTCCATCCAGACCGGGAGGCCGGGCGCGTCGATGATCGTCTCGCCGTTGACGAGAATCCGGTGTGGTTTGGTTCCGGCGCTGTAGATGAGCGTCACGTCGCGACCCTCGCCCCAGAATGACTCGCCCATGCCCACGAGTACATCTGTCGTTACCACGCCGAGGTCGATCGCGCCGGTGATCTGAAGACGCTCGACCCGCACCGTATTGCTTACGCCGCTGCCGAATCCGACGTAGACGACGTCCGGCGGATCGCCCTTGGCTGCCAAACGCTTGGCGTTTTTCTGTCCGCGCCCGACGGTCACGCTGCCGAACAGTTTGCGGGCGTCGAGTTTGAGTTCAATATCCTGTGGCCCCTTCGGAAAGGGGATGCCCCAGATCGGCGCGGGGCTCGATTCCCGTGCGGAGAGTTCCAGCCAATCGCTCTCAGCCGTCGGCCCCATACGTCCGAAGTGGAGACGTCCTACCGCGTTGGTTCCCTCGAATCGCTCGCAGTTGGGATCGTGCAGGCTGAGCTCGAAGATCGCGTCGGAATGGACCCGCCCGGTGACCTCGATTTTCTTGCCCACGAACGGCAGCAGGAACATCGCCTGCTGCACGCCGGGGATGATTGGTCGCCCCATCAGATTCCCGCGTTCGACCGACCAACTTCCGCCGGTGGCTGCGAAGAGCGGGAGCGCGTCTTCCTGGAAACGCTCCATCGAGACCCGAACCGTCGCAAGCTCGTCGTCGCGACGCGGTGGATTGATGCGTGCGTGACGACCGAACAGCGCAGCCAAGGCTGCGTGGCGATCCTCGATCGATCTCCAGGGGGGAATCGGCTGTCGCGCGTCGATACGCACAGAGGGCAGCGAATCCACAGTTCGCCGGCGCCATCGCTTGGACCGCTTCGCGTCCAGCGCGAACGGTGGTAGGCGTCCGTCCGGTCCGACCGTGACCCGCCGTCGTACGGACTGCCCTTCATCCGCGACCAACTCGAATACATAGTCCCCGGGAAGCATGTGCGGTATCGCGCATGGTGTCATGAGTGTGTCACCGCGCGTATCGATGATGCGATATCCGTTGACCAATACGCGACTCCCCCCGGGTGACGACACGATGTCGACCGCGACCGCGCGGGACCACCATGGCGGTGGTGGGGGCTCGGCGACCGGTTGAGCGATCGCCATGTGTGGAACAAGTGCAAGAGCGAACCAATGGAGGGCCGTCATCGTCATCGGGAATTCACCCTTCCGGCTGCTCGCGGGTGTCATCCCTCCGCCGCGACACGAACGGAAGGCCGATGCCAAGGACCACCATCGCCGCGCCGCCCACCAGATACGCTTTCGATTGGTTGTACCAATAGTACCGCCCGCCGGCGGATCGAATTTGGTTTACGAGAGTTCCCCCGGCGATTGCCTTGTCCTGACCCACGATCCCGTCCGTGATCTCCGGGTCGGCAAGAAAACCGAACGCCTCCAGGAATTCGATCGTCGCAGAGGTGGCTGGCTCAAGGCAGTTCCGCGTTAAGCAATATCGTGTGGCGGCATAAGTGATCGTGTTTGTTCCCGCGGCAATCATCCCGATAGCGATCCATCGTCGGTTCATCGGTAATCTCCAAGCGAAGCACCCGCTCGTCTCCCATGCGGGGGGATGCGTTCGCCCCCTCTGCAGCCTCTGTGGCCACGCACCGTACCTGATGATCTCTCGTCGGAACACCCGGTTTGTCCCGTGCGTTTAGTCACGTTGCGTGTCGGGTCAATCCGAGTGCCGCCGCAGGGGGGACGGCCGTGTGGGAACCTAGCAAGATCCCTCGCTGCGCTCGGAATGACAGTTCAGCGTGCTACGCAGAGACTTGTGCGGAATGTTGGGCCAGCAGGCGGCGGAGGATGGGGAGGATGGTCGTGGGTTCGAGGTACGTGGGTGGGGGGCGGAAGTGAATGGTCTTCGGGTCGGGGGTGCGTACCGAACCGGGGGCGTTGGTGAAAAGGTCTTTGACGGCCGCCAGACTCTTAATGGTGAAGATGATGTCCGGCGGGGTCAGGACGATGGACTTGATTCCCCACGCAGCCGCCTTGATTCGGATCTCAGCCAAATCGAGCAGACACTGCACGGGCTCGGGGGGACGTCCGAAGGCGTCCTCGACGTCCCTCTGCAACCGTTCGAGATCGCGGGCGGTCGTACACGACTTGACGCGACGGTAGATGTCGATGCGCGTTTGCTCATTGGCGATGAATCGCTTGGGAATGTGCGCCTGAACGTTGAGTTCGAGATGCACAGGGGGGAGCTTCGTTTCGGGCAGGCCTTGGGCACTCTTGACAGCCGTGTCGAGTAGGTCGCAGTACATCTCGTAACCGACGGCTGCGATGTTGCCGCTCTGTTCAGAGCCCAGCAGATTGCCCGCGCCGCGGATTTCGAGGTCGCGCATCGCGATGCGGAAGCCGGCACCGAGGTCACTGAACTCCTCGATGGCTTTAAGACGCTTGGCCGCTTTGATGGTCACGGGCCGATCCGGCGACAGCAGGAAATAGCAATATCCTCGGTGGGATGATCGGCCGACGCGTCCGCGGAGCTGGTGCAGGTCAGCCAATCCAAACCGATCGGCGTTGTTGATGAAGATCGTGTTGACGCTGGGGATGTCGATGCCGCTTTCGATGATCGTCGTCGCCACGAGAACGTCAGCCTCGCGGTTGACGAACCTGCGCATAACCGATTCGAGCTGGTGGGCTTTCATCTGCCCGTGTCCGAAGATGACGCGTGCTTCGGGGATGAGCTTCCGGATGCGGTCGGCGGTTTCCTCGATGGAGTGGACGATGTTGTGAATGAAGTAGATCTGGCCGTCGCGGTTGAGTTCGCGCAGGACTGCGTTGCGGATGAGGTCGGAACTGTAGGGGCCGACCGCGGAGACGATGGCTCGACGGTCCATCGGCGGTGATTGCAGTGAGCTGATGTCTCGGATGCCGACCAGCGCCATATGCAGCGTTCGCGGGATGGGTGTGGCGGACAGCGACAAGACGTCCACCGTCGTGCGCAGTTGCTTGAGTCGTTCCTTGTGCGCGACCCCGAATCGCTGCTCCTCGTCGATGATGACGAGACCGAGATCGCTGAAGCCGACGTCCTTGCTGAGCAGGCGGTGCGTCCCGATGACGATGTCGATACGGCCCTTTTTGACCTCCTCGACGGTTTTCTTCTGCTCGGCTGCGGTTTTGAATCGCGAGAGGCAGGCCACGCTGAACGGGTATTCCGCGAGGCGCTGCGTGAACGTCCGGTGGTGCTGTTCGGCCAGCACGGTCGTGGGGACCAGGACAGCCACCTGTTTGCCGTACTCCGCCACTTTGAAGGCGGCGCGGATGGCGAGTTCGGTCTTCCCGTAGCCGACGTCGCCGCAGATGAGGCGGTCCATGGGTTTGAATCGCTGGAGATCGCCTTTGAGTTCGCCGCTGACGGTGGTCTGGTCCTCGGTGTCCTCGTACATGAAGGACTCCTCGAACTCGCGCTGCCACTGGGTATCCGCGGGATAGGCGATTCCCCGCTCCTGTTCGCGCGACACCTGGATATGCAGCAGCGACTCCGCCAGCTCGGAGACGGCGTCGTGGACCTTTTCTTTGGTCTTCTTCCATCGCGTGCCGCCGAGTTTGGAGAGGGCGGGCTTGATGCCGCCGGCGCCGATGTACTTTTGGATCAAGTCGATCTGCGACGTCGTCACGTAGATGGATGCATCGTCCGCGAACTCGAGCGTGAGGAACTCCTCGACCTTGCCCGACGTGTCCTTGCGCATCGTCTTCATGCCGCGGTAACGGGCGATCCCGTGGTTGACGTGTACCACCAGGTCGCCGGGGACAAGATCGAGTACCGAGTCGATCGGGCGGGAGGCGTGCGCGCGGCGCAGTTTGCGGGCGGGGGCGCGTTGGAAGATCTCGTGATGCGGGACCACGATGGTTCGCGTCGGACCCCACTCGAAACCGTGGTGCAGCAAACCGACGACGAGTTCGATCGATTCGGGTCGCCGGCCCCCGCGTTCGGCGATCAATTCGTTCAATCGACTGCGCTCGCCTTCGTTGCCACAGTAGACGATGATCTCGTGGTCGTCCGCGAAACCGCAGAGCTCGTTGACCGCGTCCGCGGCTTTGCCCTCGAAGCGGGCGAGCGACTTGACGTCAAAGTGGACCACATCATCCGAAGCCCCGACAGCCGCTCCGATGCGGGTGATGTGCAGCTGGTCGTAATCGGCTACTCGGCGCAGGAGACTGTTGGGCTCGATAAGCCGGTCGGGCTGATTGACGCGGTTCCAAAAGGTGACAGCCATCTCTTGAATGTCCGCCGGGCGGTCGAGGACGATGAGCGTCCTCTCCGGAAGATAGTCGAGAAACGGAGCGAGGTCCCGGCCGGTGAGGTGCTGATGGTGCGGAAGAGCGGTGATGGTGATCGTCGATAGCGTTTCTTTGGATCGCTGGGTAAAGACGTCGAACACGCGCGCGGCTTCGAGGGTGTCGTCGAGGAATTCGAGCCGGACGGGGTCGTCGCGGTCGGGGGCGTAGATGTCGACGATGTCGCCGCGTTGGGCGAAGTCGCCTGGGGCTTCGACGCGGTCGAGTCGTTCGAAACCGCGCTCGACAAGCCACCGGACGATCTCGTCGGGGTCACGGCGGTCGCCGATCTCCATACGCAGGGTGCTGCGCTCGACCGCGTCGCGGTTGGGGACTGGCTGAATCAATGCCTGGACGGGCGCCACCACAAGCCCGGCGGTCTGGCTGCGAAGCGCCGAGCAAAGGCGAAGCCGCTCGTCGTGAATCTCGCCCCCGGCAGACCCTTCCCCAGGGAGCGTCTCAAAGGCCGGCAGCAGTCGGGCTGATCCGCCGCCGAAGGTCTCAAGGTCATCGAGGATTTCGTCGGCTTCGTCGAGGTGCGCGGTGACGTAGAGAACCGGCCTCCTTAGTCGCTGAGCGACGGCGGCGGTGACGAACGGCGCGGACGATCCCCACAGCCCGGAAAGCCCGACCACACCTCCGCGTTTGGAGAGTCGATCCGCCAGCCGGAGCACACGCTCGTCCCCGGTGATCGTCGAGACCACCATCTTCACGGCATCGATCATATCGGTCCTTGATCCGAAGGGAAACCGCGCTCCGCGCTTCGGTTTGGGGGCGCTGGGAAGAGTACAGCCCCCACCGCGACAACATCGGACAAGTAACCACAACGCTCGGCTGGTCACGGCGGCGATGACACAATATGCTTGAATGGTGGTTCTGCGCTGCCCGCCCGAGCCGTTCGGCGCGGGGGACCTGATGGTCGGCCCGCGAGATTCCACTCTCGTTCGGAATCGCTCAACGCGAGGAGTTTGGTCGATGGCGTTCTCACGGCGCGTTTCTTGCGCGGCGGTACTTTTGTGTATGTCGGGATGGGTCCGCGGTGGCGAACCACCCGAGTCATTCACGCTGGGCAACTACATCCCTGCGGATGTGTGGCTTTACGTTCACGAAGTACACAACCCCGAACGCGCAGCCATCGACGCCCATTGGGATCGGGTCAAGCGGGCGCTGGCGCACAGCGGAATCGACGAAGAACTCAAGCAGCTTCTCTCGCGAAAGAAGTCCGACGACGACCGGGCGGATTTCGAAGCCAAGTGGGACAAAGCTCGGGATACGTTCATCTCGCTGTTCCTCGAAAATCCACACTTCGAGGAGTTGGCGATCGGCCAGCGCATCGCGTTTCCCATGCCGAGTTACATCATCCTGTTTCGGAACAAGCCAGACGAAACAGCCTCCATGCGGCGGGCGCTGGGTGACCTGCTCGATGCGGTTTCGTCGTTGCGTAACGACCTGGTGGTGACCAGGTGCGAGCGCCATGGCGCGCGGATCAAGTCGCTGTGCGTCGGCGACATGGGTTCGGTATTGGAGTTGGTGGGACGCGGCGACGTGACCGGGTTGGCCATCGGGCGAGGTATCACCGACGACGTATTGAAGCTCATGGCGGGCGAGCGCGAACGCAGATCCATCATCGACGATCCGACATTCCAAAAGGCGATGCGCGGGAGTGAGAGCCCAGGGGACAGCTTCGCGTATCTTCGTATTTCGAAGATATTTGAACAACTTCTCGGCACCTTGGGGGAAGCTCTGCGACCCGCCAAGGACGACCCGGACGTGCACATGGTGCGGGACGTGCTCCTGAAGGCGATGGCACACGCGAACATCTTTGACTATGTGTTGAGTGTGCGCCGTACGGAAGGACTGCAGGAACGTCATTCATGTGTGACGAAACTCCGTCGCGGAATGGAAGACAAACCGCTGGCGCGGGCGCTTGTTCGTCGGACACCGTTCAAACGTTTCGACCGCTTCGTACCGAAGAACGCCACGGGGTTCTGGGTGTCGACCACAATCGACGTGGCGTTGATGTATGACACGGCCGTCGATTTCATTCGGAAGGAGATCCCGAACGGTGGGCCGGAGCTCATGGCGCGTTGGGAGGCGCTTCAGGACTCACTCAATTTCCGATTGGACCGTGACGTGTTCAGTTGGTTCAGCGGTGAGATTGTGGTGGTCACTCTCCCGGGGACAACGAGCATGGAAGCCAACTTCGTCGTCATGTTGCGGACCAAGGACGCGGAATTGGCACATCAGAACGTCGGCCGGGCGATGGATTGGCTGAGCGCGACCTTCGAACCGGCGATGGTGAATCCCGCGCCGGCTGTCGACGCGAAGGGTTTCCGCTCGGTGTTTCACCCAATGATGATGATGATGCGGATCCAGCCGGTGGTGGGGATTTACAAGGATTGGCTGGTCATCGGTTCGCGGGCGAAGGATGTGAATCAATGTTTGGCGACGGCGCGGGGCGACGCGCCGAGCATTTCGAAAAACCGGCGGTTTCAGCGTGAGGGCGTCGTCATGGGGGGCGACCTAACGAGCGTGTCCTTCTCGGACCTAAGCCATCAGGGCGAGCAGTTGGGCATGTTGTTCGGCATGCTGGGAATGGCGGGTGGGTCACTGCCACCCTCCGAGGAATCCGCGCCGATCAAACACGTATTCAAGGTGCTGTCGCGGTTGGCGCCGGTTTTCGCGCAGGTGGACTTCCAAAGCTCCTCGGCCGCGGTGGCGCGGTTCACCGGGGATGGATGGATCTCGAAGTCGGTCGTCACTTACAAGCCGGCGATGCCTGAGGCGCCGAACGATGCGCCGACGCGCCCCATCGGTGCTCGACTCGGCGCGGAGTAATGAGCGGTGCGCGCGGTCAAGCGCCGGCGGTCTTGCGCAACAGCGGTTCGTACTCGCGCTGAATCCTGGCGAGCATGTCATCAAGAGCGGTGTCGCTGCCAGTGTAGCGGTGAGCGGTCGTGACCAACCCGACAAACCACTCGGATAGATTGTGGAAGTCGTCGAGGCTTATGTACTCCGCCCCAAGCTTCTTGGTTCTCTTGTTCATGTTGTGATA
>JAJDDS010000508.1 GCA_029260195.1 Phycisphaerae bacterium | reverse complement strand
GACGGCGCGCGGACGGGCATGCGTGTGGCACGCGCCGTGCAGTACCGCCCCGGGGGCCGTCATACCCGATCGAGCGATCGTCCGCTGGAGGTGCGTTTCGCACGTTGGATTGCCCACCGGACGGCGTCGGCACGCCCGGCGATTCCTCCGAACAGGGTGCGAGTAGGGTCGCATATCGGGGGAAAACTCCCGTCCAGCAGTGCGTCGTGGAGGCGCGGTGCGCTGGACGGGTGCGTGCATCGAGGTCACGGACATTGTTATTCGGAACTACGTCGACGTGCATGTTGCGTGAACAACACCGGTGGCACGCAACTTGTACCGAGGGATGAAATGAACAGAGCTCGCTTTTTTATGCGGACCGTTGCCGTCGCACTGATCGGATCGACGGTCTGGTGTGTCGGTGCGGACGCATTGGAGCCCGATCACCCCATCGTGACCGAGGTCTATGGCGACCCGCCGGGCCTTACGGATGGTCCGGTGGGTCGGGATCCCACCAATCTGCACCAGGGATTCATCGAGATATACCTACCACCCGCATCTGCGTTGAGTACGGCGCTGATGCCGTTTAAGGATTCGATGCAACTTACGTTCTACGAGGTCGAAGGTGATTCATCGAGTTCGGGTCTCAGTCTCGTGAACTACCGGTTTGATCTGCCGGCGTTCGATCTGGACCCGAGCAACGGGACGACCGCACTGCCGCGGCCACCCAGCGGCGTTCTCGTACTGGGTTGGGTGGACTACATCGGCAATCCGCCAACCGGGTTCGTACTGCCGGAGACGGCGCTGATTCAGGGTGGCCTCACCAGTCCACCGACGGACTTCACTTTCATCGCCATCAACGGTCTTCAGTTCGGCGGCGTTGCGACGCACGTGCCGATCGCCGGTGAATCACTGATCGACATGCCAAGCGAAGCCATCAGCGGCGTCATTCAGAACGGTTCGAGTGCCTACCTCCTCGTCAGTCGCAACTTGCCCGGCTACGCCGAACTCTGCGACGATCAACACGCCCTCGATTGTGTTCTCGGTGCGGACCCGCAATTGCGCCATCCGAGCCCCGTCTTGCCTGGCGGGAATATCCTCGCACCAAGCGCGTTTTTGGACGGCTTCGCTTCCAATGACGATTCACTGTTCCGGATCGACCGCCAACCGTATGACGCGCCGACCGGTGACGATATTGACCTGGAAACGGTGCTTCCGTTGGGAGGCGCGTACAGCCTACTGATTCCGCAGATTCCGGAGGAAACGAAGGCGGCGCCGAATGCCGGCGTGGCCAACGGGTACGCGCGGGTGTACGTCGACGTGCCCAAGACAACGGAAAATGCCTCCGGTGTGGACGACGACCCGATTATCGATGCGAGCGTGGCTTACCGCCACGTGCGTAACAACGGCCCGTTCTTCCCCGATCCCGGCGGCGCGCCGGCGTCGTCGTCACCTCCGCGCATGAGCGTCGCCGCTGATGTCGAGTTGGTGGCCGACGTGCTGGCGGAAACCGTCGGTTTTCCGGGACTGCTATCCGCGAACGTGGGCGGGAACTTCGGCATCGACATGACCGTAACCTCCTCAAGCCCCTCGAGTAACGGCGCCGTTGCGACGTTCGTCCCCGGTCCGGCTGCGATCAATGTTGCCGGCCAGGCATTCGGGTTTCCCAGCGTTCAAGTGACTCCCGGCCCGGCCGCCGTCGATGGCGACACCGCTACGACGACTGTGTCGGTTGTGGCGGCCAACACGTTTCCGCCACCCGACCCTCCCGTTGACCCGACGCCGCAGATTCGTACGTTGACCGCGCGCATCGTCAACCCGACCACAGGACTGGACGCAAACGGGTTTCCGTTCCAGACGACCGTCTTTGCCGCCGTTCAATCCATACCGAACACCGCGGACGCAAACGAGTTCCTCAACACTGACTTGGGCGCGTTCGTCTCTGCCAATCTCGGTGGTCTCGCTCAAGACACCAAGAGCAACGGTCCGATCCTGATCGATCCGAGTCTCGATCTAACCGAGGGGGACTGCATCCACGCGGGGTGCAACTGCGACGCATTCGGGAACAACTGCAATCCGCCACAACTCATTACGGATTTCCCCGACCTGCCGGCGAATTTCCTAAACCTGCCCGGTCCTGACGGGCTGCTGGGAACGCCGGACGATCTGCTGAGACTGGTGCAGAACGCGGCGGAGCAGACCGTGCACGACACGTATGCTGAAAACATCAACGACACCGACATTGGGACCTGCGAGGGAAACGGCTTGCTATGCAGCGTGCTCGCGCAGAACTGTGCTGACTTCACTGCCTGCCAACCCACCTTTAGCGGGGTACGCGGGATCCTGTTCATGACGCCGGATACCGTCACCTTCGGCGGAACGTTCAGCCCGTCGGAACTCGTCCATTTCGGCGACTCCGTGGGACGCATTGACAACGCCCGCAGCGGGTTTGCAAACGCCACCACCACCCGGACATTCGAAATCGTCATCGTCGACACCAACACGCGCCAGGCGAGCACGCCTGCTCTGCCCGACATCGAAAGCGGCGCGACCGACGACTTCGGAATCGTCATCCAGGTGCGCGACGTGGAACCAGGTCCCGGCGCGCCCGTAAACGCCGGTGAGCTCGTCTTCCTCAGCCTGTCGGGAGGGCTGGAGGGCACCGACATCGACGGCCTGTTCGTGCCGCCGGCGAACAACGTCGCAAACCTCATCTTCCTGGACCTCGACAACCTCCACGACGTGCTCGGCATTATTTCGATCGAGTCACTCATACTGGTAGACGGCGGCGGAAACGCAGGCCAAGCGGACATCATCGAGGTCTTCAGTCTGAACCCCGTTGCAGTGCCGCCGGTCGTCACCGAGTGGCGGGCGTGCAGCGACCATGGCCTCACCGTCGGCGAAGCGTGCCTCTCGATACCCGATGATGGGAGTTTCGCAGAGCCCCGCCTCGCCGCGAACCGGGTCGTTGTCTCCTTCAATAGACCGATCGATCCAGCCACCGCCACCGCGGCGAACGTGTTCGTTGTCGGAAACGACGTCGCCAATCTCCCCGTGAACCTCGCCGGTGTGTCGATTAACGCCGCCGCGGCACCCGGCAACCAGGAGATGGTGATCACCTTCACGCCGGCGCTGCCCGATGTGGCCCGCTACAGGATTTCACTCGCCAACATCACAGGTGACACAGGTCTGGCGCTGGCTGGCGACGCGGACCGGATCTTCACCGTGGTCGGCGGTGACGCCAATCAGTCGCGCCACGTCACCAACGCCGACCTGGGTTTCGCCCGGTTCTTCCGGGACCTGCCGGCCAACCCCATCGACCCGGCACAGGAACCACACGTTCGCGCCGACGTCAACGGCAGCGGCGCCGTCACCAATGCGGACCTCGGCGCCATTCGTTTCTTCAGGGACGCCGGCAGCGATGCCCGCGCGATCGTGGACCCGTAGCCAACAGCGGTACTGGATGACACGCGACATGAGATTTCGACCGATCATCGTTGGCACGGAACGCGGCGCATTGGGCAGGTGTGTATGGCTGGCGGCGCTGTGGGTGCCGGTCGCCTGCGTCGAGCTTTCCGCCGCGCCGGTTCTGACGGCCACGAACAACGGCGCCGACGCGCTCTCCGTGAACCCAGGCCAGACGGTGGATTTGCACATCGACCTTTCCGGACTCGCAGCGGAATTGGCCGTTTCCGCCGGCTACGAGGTGCGATTCAGCGCCCCGGGCCTGGTGTATCAAAGCTACATCTGGACGCCGCCCTTCGTGTCCGGGACCGGTGACGACGTGAGCGTTCCGGGTCTGGCGTCGCTGCCGGCCGTCATCGTCGACGATCTGTTCGGCAACGCGGGATCGCCGATCGACGTGCACTTCGACAACTTCGCGAGTTCCGGGGGCGCCGGCAACGGCACGCTGACCACGCTGACGCTGGAGCTCCCCGCCGACTTTCCGACCCCGTCGACCGTGATCGTCGACGTGGTGCCCGGCGAGTTCGTGTTCGACGATTCTCCCTTCGCCGAGACGCCCGCCACCGGACCGAGCTTCGTTCTCAATGTCGACAGCGCCGGACCGGTCGTCGCAGCGACGCTGCGCGCCGTGCGAACGCCGACGTCGCCGCAACAGGGAACACCGCCGGATGGAATCACCACCGCATGTGTCGGTGGCCGGTTCGATGTCGAAGCCTGGGTCTCCCAGGTCGATGGCGGGGTCGCCGGGATTGCCGGAGGATCGATCGACCTTCTCTTCGAAAATGCCTTGACGACGGCAGACACGATCGACCACGGGGGCATCTTCCAAAACGCCGCCACCGGCACGATCGACAACGCAGCCGGACTGATCAACGACCTCGGCGGGGCGACTGCGGCGGGTGGGATCGGCGTGGCGCCCGAGTGGGCGCTCTTGGGCCGCGTGGCTATGTCAGCCATCGGCGAGGGCACGGCGACGTTCACCCTGGCCCATGGCGGCATCGGGTTTTCGCTGGCCGACGGGCAGGGTCCACTGAACGGTGATCCGCTGGTACACCTGGCGCCGTCGCAGAGTGTCACCGTGACGCAGGTTCAGCAGAGCGGCGACACCGACTGTGACCAGGATGTCGATCTTGAGGACTTCGCGCACTTCCATGCGTGTGCCGACGCGGGGGATCCGCCGCTTCCGGCCGAGTGCACGCTTGTCGACTTGGACTCAGACGGTGACGTTGACCTCCACGACTATGCAATCTTCCAGGCGCGCTTCGGCATCGCACCTGGTTGATGATGACTTACGTAACACAGGAAACACGGCGAGCGTCCAATGGAACGGGAAAAACACATGCTAGACAATTCGTTACGGACAGTTCCCGCAGGGGAGAACACACGCGGCGTCGGAGTTATGCGCTCGGTGCACCGCAGCTTGGTTCTGCTGGCGGTTCTTTCGATGCCGGTCCACGCGCAACCATCGCTAACCGTCACGGCCGGTGGCGCCGGTTCACTGAATGCGATTCCTGGTGACACGATCGGCCTGAACGTCGATATGTCCGGATTGGCCACCGAACTGGCCGTCTCGGCGAGTTACGAGGTCGGGTTCAGCGCCGCCGGGCTCCAATACGACACCTATCAGTGGACGCTCCCGATGGCCACCGGTGCGGGTGACGACCTGAGCATCCCCGCGCTGGCGTCACTGCCGCTCGTCGTCACGGACACCGTCTTCGGCGGCGCCGGCTCGCCGATCGACGTGCACTTCGACAATTTCACGAGCGCGGGCGGCGTCGGAAACGGGACGCTGACCACGATGACGCTTCGGGTCCCGATCGACTTCCCGTCGCCGTCGACTGTGACCATCGACATCGTGCCGGGCGATTTCGTCTTCAGCGATTCGCCCTTCGCCGAGACACCCGCTGCCGGCGCGGCGTTTGCTCTAAATGTCTCCGGAGCAGCCGCCGTCATCGACGTGGCCCTTCGCGCCGTCGAAACGCCCACAGCTCCCGAGGAAGGAACGCTGCCAACCGGAGTGACCGAAACCTGCCTTGGCGGTGACGTCTTCATCGAAGTCTGGGTATCCGAAATCGACGGGGGAACCGAGGGTATCGCCGGAGGTTCCGTCGACCTGCTCTTCAACACCACCGCGACATCGGCCACCGCGATCGATCACGGCGGCGTCTTCACCAGCGGAACGTCAGGAACGATCGACAATATCGCCGGCCTGGTCAATGACGTCGGCGGCGCGACCTTGACTGCGGGCAGGGGCGTAGCGCCGAATTGGGCGCTGTTGGCGCGTGTCAGCATGAACACCTCGGCCACGGGACTCGCGACATTCTCAATGACGCACGGCGCGTTCTCGTTTGCGCTCGCCGGCGGCATGCCGCCGCTGGCCAACGCCAACGTCGATGTCACGGAGACGCTCGTGCTCAATGTCGTCGGTGTGGACGATGGCAACGGCTGCACGAGCGATGTGTGCAACGCCGACGGGACAGTGTCACACGCTGACACTACGCCCCCGGGCCAGTGCTGCGCCCCGCTGACGGGCATCCTCACGCCAATCGACGACGGTGACGCCTGCACGAGCGATGTGTGCAACGCCGACGGGACAGTGTCACACACTGACACTACGCCCCCGGGCCAGTGCTGCGATCCTTTGACGGGCATCCTCACTCCGATCGACGACATGATCGCCTGCACGCTCGACGCGTGCGACACCCTTACGGGTCAGGTCACACATTCGCCGGACGACGCGGCGTGCGACGACCTGAACACCTGTACGACGGACACATGCGACCCGGCGACGGGATGCATCAACCGGTCCGTCATCTACGATCTTGATCTGAGTAACACGATTGATCTCGGCGACTTCGCGTTGTTCGCGCCGCACTTCGCGACCTTCACGGGTGATCCTGCGTATCTCGCATGTGCGGACTTCTACTTTGACGGCGTGATCGAAGCGGCTGACGTGTCCTTCTTCGGGGCCGCGCTGGGATTGCTGTGCGACGATCCCGCAATCCCGCTGCCGGACGCGGCCCACACTCCGCCGTTGCCGTGTCCCGCAGCGGGACCGCCGCTGGCGCCGACTCCCGAACTGGGCGATTCGTTTTTGAGGGTCCGAGCCCTCGTCTCGATGTCCAGCTCGAAATCGGGTACCGCGGAGCGCCTGTCGCGGTCGCGGACCGGGTGGGCGCGAGTCGGTGATGAGTTCGTCGTCGAAATCTGGGTACGAATGTTCGGATCAGCCCCCGCGGGCGTGACCGGCGGCACCGTCGACGTCCTGGTCGACCCGGCGTTGGCCACGCTGACCGGTGCGACGGTCGATCCGAACTTCGTGATGTTTGCCATGGGTGACTTTGACCCGAAATCCGGCGTGGTCAGCGGCGTCGGCGGTGCGACGCTGGATGGGAATGTCGCGGTTGACGAGTGGGTGCGTTTCGCGACCGTACGGCTTGAGGCCGTCGGAGCCGGGCTGCTCGGCATCGAGGTGGCCCCCGGAACGATGCCCTTCTCCGAGTACTCCGTCGGCTCAGTGGATGCAGACTCAGTCTTTATGCACGATGCGCGAATCACGATCGAAGATCGACGTTCGCACGGGTTACAGCGTTGATCGTCGTCGGGTAGCGAGGCGGGCGCGGCGCGCGGCGTCGCTGCCCGCCCCCCGAAGGACGGCCACGCGCAAATGGGGATCGAACTAGTGACCAAGCTTGTCCGAGGAAGACTATGCGCAGCAGCGATGGTCGCGTCGATCGCCCAGGGTGCGGGTGCACAAGTCGTGGAGGTCCAGCTTCGTCTCGTAGCTGAGGCTCATCCCGACGAAACGACCGTGCCGCCGGATTCCATCTTGGAGGCCTGCCTCGGCGCGGAACAGTTCATCGAGATCCGGGTCACCAACACCGGTGCCGACCCACCCGGCATCGCCGGGGGAACGGTCGATGTGCTGTTCGACTTCGCTGCCGCGGGCCTTGGCTCCATCGATCACGGGACCCTTTTCGACGAACTCACCACCGGTGAGATCGACCAGAACGCGGGTATCGTCGATAACCTCGGCGGCGTGACGTTGCAGCCCGGCATCGCTGTCGCACCGTCGTGGGCGTTGCTCGGCCGCATCGCATTTACCGCGACGGCGAAAGGGGCCGCGGTGTTCTCGCTGGAGCCCGGGGCATTTCAGTTTGCGTTGGCTGGCGGTCATCCGCCGCTCGATTTCGAGCAGGACGTCGCGTTGGGACCGGCACAGATCCTCCAGGTGGTCAGCCCCGTTGTTGTTGGAGATATGGACTGTGACGACGACATCGACCTTGATGACCTCGCCGTTTTTCACACCTGTGTGACCGGTCCCGCGTCACCCGGTGATCCGGTTCCGCTCCCAGCTCTGTGCACGCTTGCCGACTTTGACGCCGACGGAGACGTCGACTTCACCGATTTTGGCGTCTTTCAACTCCGCGGTTCAGGTCCACTGTCACGTCGCCCGACTCGATGTGGAGCGACCCATCCTCGTTCGATGGGTTGTCAGTCAAGACGAATGAACTCCGTTCCGTGACAGTGAGGGGCAGCTCCGTGCTTTTGCACGAGGGCGATCGTACACCGCACATTTGGGGTTCTCCTCCGAATTAGCCCCAAAACAAGCGAGCGCGGGTGGTTTGGCGAGCTTTGGCGGGGCGAGTCGTCCGGCGTCGGGAGGATTCGGAGCGAGTTGTGGGTCAAGACGTTGAATGTGCGTGGCGACGCGTCGCCGAAGCGGCTGAGAACGGCCGAGAACGGCGATTTCGACGTACCGGCGGCGCTGCGATTCGGGACTTGGGCACTAGGACGGGTCAAGACGCGTCACTGGAACGTGAAGGTTGGAAGCCGGTGCGACGCGATGATGATGTGTTCGACGAACCGATGGGAACCGGACAGGTACACCTTCGCTTGTCGGCGACCCTGCGTAATCTTGGCGGCGATGTAGACAAACGACTGACGGAACCACTTCCACTCCCAACGCGTCGTTTCTTTCGGCGGAGCCAACGCCGACAGCCACGATCGCAAACACCAAGCCAGTTGCCCGGCCATCAGGAAGGCACCGTTGGCCAACAGTTCACCCGTGGGCATCCGCATGGCGGCGATGCCGTTCTTGAACTGTTCGATAATGTTTTCCTGATCGCATCTGCCATAGGCAAAGCAGAACACTTCGGCCGGGTCCATGTGGGACTTGGGGATATCTGTGACCACGAACCGCCGGCGGTACTCGGTGAAGAGATATTTCTGTCCTTCGCTGATGTCGACCGGCTGGCGTTTGACAACCACGCGATACGTTCCGCCGGCCACACCCGCACGGTCCGACTTGTCACTCTGGGGAATCGTGTATTCGAACTCAGCCACCCATCGCTCTGTGGTGGCCGGCGTCTGGTAGGCACGCCGCCGGGCTTGCTTGACGCGTACCCGCTCGCGTTTGCGACG
>JAJDDS010000507.1 GCA_029260195.1 Phycisphaerae bacterium | reverse complement strand
AGAAGCCGTATGGACAGCCGGTCGTCACCAAGGACGGCGCAACAGTAGCCAAGGAAATCGACCTGGAGGATCCCTACGAGAATATGGGTGCGCAGATGGTCAAAGAAGTGGCGTCCAAGACCGGTAAGCTCGCCGGTGATGGGACAACCACGGCGACCATTCTCGCCGAAGCGATCTTTGCCGAGGGGCTAAAGAACGTAGCGGCCGGTGCCAACTCGATGGAGCTCAAGCGCGGCGTGGAAGCCGCTACGGATGCCGTCGTGGCGCGATTCAAGGAAGCTTGTACACCGGTCACATCCAATGAGCAGATCGCTCACGTAGCCACGGTTGCCGCCAACCACGACGCGACAATCGGCAAGCTCATCGCTGAGGCGATGGAGAAGGTGGGCAAGGACGGCGCTATCGCCGTCGAGGAGGGCAAGAGTCTGGAGACCTCAGTCGAAGTTGTGGACGGCATGCAGTTTGACAAGGGCTACATATCGCCGCACTTCGTCACCAGTCACGAGACCATGACGAGTGTATTGGAGAAGGCATACGTCCTCATCCACGAGAAGAAGCTCTCCAACGTCAAGGACCTCCTGCCGCTACTGGAGAAAGTCGCCGCAGCGGACCGCTCGCTGCTCGTCATCGCCGAGGATGTCGATGGCGAAGCACTGGCCACTCTGGTGGTTAACAAGCTCCGCGGCACGCTGCCGTGCTGTGCAGTCAAGGCGCCAGGTTTCGGCGACCGACGCAAGGCGATGCTTGAAGATATCGCCGTACTGACCGGTGCCCAGGCCATCATGGAGGACCTGGGTTTCAAGCTCGAGGGGTTGGAATTGGCCCAACTCGGCCAGGCCAAGAAGGTGACCGTTGATAAGGAGAGCACCACGATCGTGGAAGGATCCGGAGGTGCCGGCGCCGTCAAGGGCCGTATCGAGCAGATCAAGAAGCAGATCGAAACCACGACGAGTGAGTACGATCGCGAGAAGTTGGAGGAACGCTTAGCCCGGCTGTCGGGTGGTGTCGCCCAGATCCATGCTGGCGCGGCCACCGAGATCGAAATGAAGGAAAGGAAGGCTCGGATCGACGATGCCGTGCACGCTTGCCGAGCGGCGGTCGAGGAAGGCATACTGGCGGGTGGGGGCGTTGCCATGTTACGGGCAACGAGTGCGGTCGATCGAGTCATGAAGCGCCTCACCGGTGACCGCCGTCTCGGGGCAGACATTGTTCGACGTGCGCTATCTGCACCGCTGAAGCAGATTGCCCAGAACGCTGGGATCAACGGCTCAATTGCATGGCAGCGCGTCATTGAATCGACGGTCCCCAACTTCGGATACGATGCTCTGAAAGGCGAGTATCGCGACCTCATGCAAGCCGGCATCCTTGTACCCACAAAGGTGGAGCGTGTGGCGTTACAGAACGCGGCAGCGGTTGCGTCGCTGCTTCTCACGACTGAGGCGGCCGTCGGCGAGGTCAAACAAAACAAGAAACGCAAGCCCGCGTACTGCCAGTAGCGCCGGACTGACGCTCGTGCGCGGGATGGCTTTCCTCCACGGCGGAGTGGTCGCAAATCCGCAGCCCGAATTCCGCTCTGCAGAGGCTCCCCGAGTCTTGCCGAATTGAGATTAAGCGTTTTTCATGCGCATTTCAGCCCGCTTTCACCTACATCCCGCAAACCTACTCTAGCGGACACTGGTGCGAGGATCGGTCTTGGGCTCTGTTCACAGCACGCTTGAGGGAATAGAGCACGTTGTGCTTCGCGCTCGCAGCTTGGGCGAGAGCGCGGCAGTCTGCCCCATGCTAATCGACGATGTGTCAACGGTCATATTGGTGCCATAATGAAGCTAGTGGCTGCATGTCCTCGGTGTTCAAAACGAGTCCGGTGGCACGATCACGCATTGGCATCTGTGCGATGTTCTCGCTGTCGAAGCAGGTTGACGGTTGTACCCAAACGAAATGGCACCTTTGCGCTCGTCGCCGAGGACATCGAGACGATAACGGAGATGGACATGGACTGTCTTGTCGAACAAAACGACGAAGAAGCCAATGACACACCCCGCTCCACATGACGCCGGTTTGAATCCGGAGCCGCCCTCCCTCGTGCAAGCCGATGGAAGGGTTCTACGCGATCTCGGTCGGGAAGAACGCCCCTTTCGTAGGCCGATTTCCAGGGCCGCGTGCCCCGAGCGAACTCCGACACGACTCCACGGCGTCCTCAACTCAACGCCGCCCGCGGGGGCAGATCCTCGTGGTTGCGTCTCGGATCTGCTCACACCGGCGCACTTCGTTCGGCGCAAATCCTGAACGCATCCTCTGAAATGGAAGGGAAATCGTCATGAAACTTCTTTCATACCGGGCGCGTTCACGCCGCTGGCCGGGGATGTTCGGGTTGATCAGACCTACCCAAGGCAGGGCGACGATGGGAGACACCGATGCTCAAGCAGCGACGTTCGATCCCTGAGATCAGGGCCTCCCGCGTAGCAGACTCGGGACTGTCGGGGTGGTACAATCAGGGATGTGAGTCCGGACGTGTGCGCTTTCTTGACTGGTTGCGGGGCGGATCCTCCGCCGGCTTTGCGAACGGAAACCAGCCCGATTCGCAATCGCCGAGTTCTCTGGATAACAACCCTGTGGACCTCGCGAGTTCCGAAATCGTCGGACACCGCAGCGGAGTGACGTAGTTATGAACACGAAGCGACCGGTTAGCCTGAACCTGAACCCGTGGCCTGGGCCTGTCCGCGACGTTGGCCATCAATGAACGCTGTCGTGCACTCCTGGATGAAGGGCGGCCCGTGTATAATCTGGGTCTCGGCCAATCACCCTTCCCCGTTCCGCGATTGGTCGTCGAAGCGCTACGCCTTGCTGCGCCGCAGAAGGACTACCTACCGGTTAGAGGTCTGCCAGCGCTGCGCGAAGCCGTCGCACAGTTTCATAGGAGGCATGATCAGGTGGATGCGCACGCCGACGGCGTGCTCATAGGCCCGGGCTCCAAGGAACTCATGTTCCTGCTGCAGCTGACATACTACGGAGAAATAATCGTCACCGCGCCGTGTTGGGTCTCGTATCTGCCGCAGGCTCACATAATCGGGCGTACCGTGAGCACCATTGCCACGAACGCGGCGCAGAAGTGGAAAGCAACCGCAGCCCAGCTTCTGAAGTCATTGGAGCTCGCTTGTGACGACTTTCGCCCCCGCCTTCTGGTCCTGAACTACCCAGCAAATCCGTCAGGCCAAACTTTTGATGCCGACGAATTGGAAGAGATCGCCGAGATCGCGCGGCGCTACGAGTTGATCGTGCTCTCCGATGAGATCTACGGGCAGCTTCACCACAGCGGTGAACACGTATCCCTCGCACGTTTCTACCCGGAGGGTACGATCATCAGCTCGGGTCTCTCCAAGTGGTGCGGTGCCGGCGGGTGGCGCATCCGCCAACCGACCTCGCCGGACAAACGCCGACCATTGTGCGCCCTTCGATGGGGCCGCCGCAAACTCGCCCATGAAACAGATCGGTTCCGCCTCCACCGGCGTTCCACGCCGCTCGAACGTTCGTCGAATGGCCTCGGCCATCACTCGACCATCGAATTCGAAGTCCCTCGCCAACAACCAGATGTCGAAGAAGTCCTTCATGCGGCTGTTCAATTCGCCCAGCTTCACCATAGCTTCGAACTTCTCCGCCACGACAGTTTCGCGGTTGTAGGCTTGTAGGTCTGCCGCCGGCTGGTCGAGAATCGTCGGATAGCTGATGCGCACCGGTCCGGGCGTGATGACGTCGCTGAAGCCGATGTCGATTTGCATTGCGATACGGTTGGTGCCGAGGTGGGCGCGGAACTTGGCTCGGACTCCTTCGTAGTCAGCGTCTTCCGCGATGCGCTCGGTCGTCACGCCCTCGGCATCGAATACGAGACCGTCATCTTCCACCGGCGTCCGGCAGATTTCAGCCATCTGCGAACGTATCGATTCAAGATCGTTACTGACTCTCCCAAGGAGATCGATGTCGCGCGTTGGGCGGGTGATCGGTGTGTCCCAGACGACAAGCATCAACGCGCCCTTCAACACGAACCGTCCGCCATGAGAAGACTTCGAAAGCCGGTAGAGCCAGCGCTCGTCAGCATACTGCTGGACCACATCGTTGAACGGGCGGCCAGCCTTCCGCGCGACGTTCAGAAGGCGGTGATGTACGGACTGGGCAACGTTCTTGAGAGGGCCCTTCGTCAAACGGATGCCTCCAGGTACGGTCGTACGACTTTCTCAACTCGGCAGGTGCGCGCGAATTCGAGCACCGTTTGCAGTCGGGCACCCCGACGGCTGCGATAGGCTCGTAGTGCTTCGATGGCAACATCCAGCCCAATTTTATTGCGGTACTTGAAGCAGTCGGCCAGTGTCTTCTCGGGACCATACACACGGACGGAGACGGAGTCGATGACGTGGGTATCGATGCCAACCTCGAATGCAGCGCGCGAGAATCGGTAGACCTGCAGGGGGGGATACACGAGCCTGGGACGTCGCGCGGTGCGCGGCAGTGCAAGATGCACCTGGTGAGGGATCTGCGTTGTCAGTTCGTGGTACGCCAGGGCCGAAATCAGGCAGATGACGCCCTGCGGAATGCGCTTGGCGACGGTGGCAAGATCCGGCTCACTTAGAGGGGGGAGTTCCGAGAGCCGATATAGTCCCGTCGCGAGCTGCTCCAGTTCGCCGGCATCTCGCATGGCGTACAGCGTTCGTGGATGGATCCCCGCGGCTAGTGCATCACGGGTACGTAGCGTTCCACCGTGTTCCCTGAAGATGTTCTTTGCCGTTTCAGTGGCCGACGTCATCCCAAACTCTCGGTCGCTTTCCCGGATAATAATGCACGCACATCTTGTCATGTGTGTGCATTTTTGTCCACTACTGGATCTCTCTTACCGGACTCCGCCGCAGCCGGTCCGCGCGGCTCCTCGTCGGCTCAAGAGGGGCTCGTTATGGAGGAAAATGTTGCCAGGTTTGGGTGCCGAAAAGTTGCCAGGCCTTCAGAAGCGCTTGCAGGGGCGTAGGTTATGAGCCAAAAACGCCGCCTTGGGAAGCTAGTTCCCGATTTCACCGAACGGCTCTTGAAGCCTTTGCTCGCAGTAGCTTAGCGTGATTTGCGGTTTTCGCAAATCGTCGCGTTTTGACGCGTTTTGTGGTAGTACTACCACTTCGGTGTCAGGGTGTTGTCGCCGCAGTCTCGCGAGATGAAGACCATCGTCAGGAAGTCCCGGGGATCACGGCGGATTCGCCAGCGCCATCGTGACCTTTTGTCAGACCCAGGCCAACCAGCATTCGTCCGAGTCCAATCGGCAGACGATCTGGGAGCGGCGCAGAGACTTCTACGCTTCGCTGTTTCTTGAGGACGGCGCCGAGCGGGCGCCGAAAGAGTGAAGCCCGGCCTAGTCGACGCATATTCTACACCGCAACCAACGCCGCGAGAGACAGGTAACCCGATGATTGCGCAAACGGTCTCGTTCAGGCATCGGAATCTTCCGGAATCGGACCGACAGGGATGTCCGGGTCCATTTGGAGCACAAGCTCACCGCCGGAGAAGGCCCGAACGAAGCCATCGGTGGCCGAAACGACAATTGACGTCGCGCTCGTGTGCTCCGTGACGGCTGCTGCGGAGGCGTGGCGCGAAGCCGACCTGGTCGAAGGTCACGACGCCGCCGGGGATTGTGCTGACGAAGGGCAGGCCCCCGAGGCCGACGAAGGCGCGGGTGGCGAACGGCTCGCTTGGCACTGAGCCGTAGGTGACGGTGTCGCCGTGGAAGGCGAGCGACACGTACTGGAGTTGGGACCCGTCGGGAGCGAGGTCGAGGGGGCAGAAATCGACCACGCGGTGGATGCCGGCGGCGCCGGTCTGGCCGGCGACGACGGTATTGGGTAGGCCGCCAAACGGCACCACGAGGACGACGCCGGTCGGGTCCGCCCACGCGCCCCACAGCGTGTAGACGCCGTTCTGGATCAGGTCGTGAAACGTCGCGCTGACCGTACCCGTGTTCGTTTGGTCGTTACAGGTGATCGTCAGGTCACCGCCCGCAGCAAGCCAAGTGCCGGCGGTGATGGGATCCGTTGGGCGCGCGATCGTTGGCGGCAACGGGTTGGGGATACCAGCGATTCGCCAAAGGTTGCGGGGGCGGCCGAATGATCGCCAGCGAAGAACGCGCGCGACGCTTTGCCCGATTGGTGAATCTCGGGCAGCGGTTCGACATCCGCATCACGGCATGCCGATGCAAGAACCCGGGCCTTGCGAGCGCGGAGTGTCAGATCGCGGGCCCCTTGGATACGGCAACAGGAGGCTCACAGCCGCAGGGACTTCTTGACTTCGAGCAACGGGGGACCAGTGCGCAGCCCGAGCCATCTCCACCTTACGATGACTCTGCCGTGTAACCATGCCCGGCGCGTGAGGCAAGTCATGAAGCAGCGCGGCTCGGCGTGACATTGCCCGCGACAAGATCAGCCCCAGCGCACAGGACGTACGGCGAGGAAACCAGGAGTTCCCGGCGGGCCTAGCGTACGAGCGCTGCAAGACGATCCTGCCAACAGTGCGACAGCACCTTCACTGGACAGAGTTTGCCCTTCACGGAGCACGGTTGAACTCAGCAGTCACCGGCCGCAGCACTTCTTGTGCTTGTGGCCGCTGCCGCACGGGCATCGGTCGTTGCGGCCAACGGCGAGCGCCTCACGGTGTATTGGCGCCGCTCGCCAGTCAGCCGACGCATCGGGCACCCGCTTCTTCCGGCGCCGAAGCAGGCCTCGCCCACCGCGACGTGGCCGCTCCAGGAAGATGTTGCAGAGATCGTCGACGCCCTCTTCGCTACCCAGGTCAAACTCACGCAACTCGACCACGACGGGTTCGTCGTCTCTGCCCTTCCGCATCTCGCCTGGGTCCATCGTGGGCAGAAGATCGATCTGCCCGTTGGATTCGGCATGGGCCTCGAGCAGACACTCAATTGCCCCGCGCACGAGATTCCGTCGAAGCTCTTTGTTTACCTGCCGCGCGTCGCGGACGTGCTTGAGTACGGCGTGGAAGTGGGGCACGGCCTCCAAAGGTCGACCCGCCTCGATGAGCAGTTGTCCGAGCATGCTGTGTGCTTCGATGTCCTCGGGATCGAGTTCAATTGCACGCTCGTAGGCCGTCTTGGCGCGCTCGTTGTGGCTGGCATGGCTGTAGAGATTCCCCAATCGGACCCACAGAAACGCCCGCTCGGGCTCGCGGTCGATCAACTTCTTGAGGTGGGCCTCGCCGTCCGTCGCGTACCTGATGGTTTGTTTGTCGAATGTCGCGGTGCATCCGAGGACGAGCGG
>JAJDDS010000506.1 GCA_029260195.1 Phycisphaerae bacterium | reverse complement strand
GTAATGGTGCGGTTGAGCATCCGCACTCGCACAGCCAGGCATTCGTCGGCGATTCTGGTGGCGGCCCTGTCCAGGGAGTCGGTCTTTCTTATAGGCTTGTCACGTTCCATGAGTTGTATATACACCATTGTTCGTCACATGTCAACTCGGGACTTAATGTCAATGAAGTCGATATGGTATGTTGGCCCATGGTCCATGTGTTGGACGCCGCGGCTCTCTATGCGACGATTGCCGAGCGCCAAGCGACCGGAGTGTACCATGGGTATGACGGAACCAGTGTCACCGCCAAAGCGGTCATGCCTACACTGAAGGAAATCTATCCAAACGACAAATCCGTAGGACAAGCGCCCCATGAGCACATCCAATCGCTGCTGAGCAAATCCATAAACACAACCAACGCGCGATCCCTAACCACCGGCTGGGAACCCAAGTTTACCAATTTTGTCGAGAATGCCGCTCAGGCTTATGCGAGTTATTTAGAAGCGTCGTAACGGAGGCATACGTGGTGATCAATTCGAGCCTGGAGCAATGACAATGGGTGCAGCCCCGTGTTGCCACGCCGTCGCTAACAAGGCACTGCCCTCGGATACATCACTTGTTGCGAATCGGCGCCGACCGCGTACCGCGGGCACTGTTACATCGAGCGGGACGACCCGAGCTAGGAGCGACGGCAGTACGGGGAGACGGTGTTTCACGGGTTCCGGTGATTCGGTCCGTCGGGCCCGGGGCAGGTCGGGCAGCCTCGCGAGATGCTCGCTCCCGGATTGATCGCTCCTTTGGAATGCCGGCATGCCGGGAGTATGCTTCGGGCGAGTGAGTAGGTGCAGGCCGGGATTATTGCCGCCCAATCGCTCACGGCCCGAGAGTCGGTTCCGATGGAGCAGCACCATGCTGGGAACGGCGACGGGAACATTCCGGAGGGGAGAACATCTTCAACTCAGCTTTCTCAGTCGACGGTTCTTTGCCGCCCTCCATTCGGTCCGTCTGGACCACCGAGTACCGGGAGAGATCGGATCTGGCGGTAGTTGCCACTTAGTCTGCTGACCCGTCTCTTCACCCGATCAGCCCACCCTCGTGAAGAGATCGCCGGTCCGATCCGGGGAGAATTGCTCGGCGTCGAGCACCTTGGCGACCGGGCCCGGGCCCTGGCGAGCGGCCAGCGGGTGGCGCCCGCCGCCGCCGCCCGCCGCCGGACTCTACTGCTTGAGCGCCTCTCCGGCACCCGCCGGATCCTCGAACGAGCCCACCTCCGGCTGACCACTGCGCTTGAAGCCGGCGACGTCAGTCCCGGGGGCGAGTGGCTGCTCGACAATTTTCACGTCATCGAAGAGCATATCCGGGAAGTGCGGGCCAGCCTGCCGCCGGACTACTACCGGGAACTGCCGGAGCTGGCCGGGGGACCGTTGGTGGGCTATCCCCGCGCCTACGAAATGGCGATCACCCTGATCTCCCACACCGAAGCGCGGATCGACCTGGACAACGTCACCCGGTTCGTCGCCGAATTTCAGCGGGTAGCCCCGCTGTCGCTGGGAGAACTGTGGGCAATGCCTGCCATGTTGCGCCTTGGCCTGATCGAGAGCGTCCGGCGGATGGCGCTCCGGGTCGTCCACCGGCTCGATGAGATCGCCCTGGCCGAAGGGTGGGCCACCCGCTTTTGTGACCGGGGCGCTCTCAACGACCACTCGCCGGCGGTGGTCGTCGCCGAGTTCAGCAAGGACCACCCTCCCCTCACCCCCACCTTCGTGAGTCGGCTGCTGCAACTGCTGCACGCCAAGTCGGGCGAGGTGCCGGGGCTGGCTTGGCTTGAACAGTGGCTCGGGCTTGAAGGACACACGGCGGAAGGCGCCGCGGCCCACGCGATCGAGCGGCTGGCCCTCACCCATCAGATGATGACGAACAGCATCACCAGTCTGCAGGCCGTCGGCCGGCTCGACTGGCGCACGTTCGTCGAAGGTCAGAGCCGGACCGAAGCTGTGCTCCGCACCGACCCGTCGGGATTCTATCCCCGGATGACCTTCGCCACCCGGGACCGGTACCGCCACGCCGTCGAGCGGATTGCCAAGCGGAGCCTACCGTCTGAAGAGGCAGTGGCGCGGGCAGCCGTCGACTTCGCTAAGGCCGAGGCGGCCGCCGGGCTGGAGAGCCGGGAGGCCCACGTCGGGTACTACCTGGTGGACGACGGCCTCGCGGCACTCGAGAAGTCGATGGGCTACCGGCCGAGATGGAGGGAACTGATCAGTCGATGGGTCTGCCTCCATCCGAATGTGGTCTTCGTCACAGGGCTGCTGGCTGGCACCGCGCTGGCGCTCGCTCTGATACTCCGGTTGGGTGGTGGACCGGTAGGGGTGGCCTGGCTGCTCGTCGCCGGTCTCGCGTTCCTACCGGCCAACGATGCCGCCGTCGCCATTCTCAACCAGATCCTCACCGCCGTACTCCCACCCCGGACGCTGTCCAAGCTCGACTTGAACCGGGCTGGCGTCCCCTCCGAGTTTCGGACCGCGGTGGTGATCCCGACTCTGTTTCCCGACGTCGACGCCGTCCAGGAAGCGCTTGAGACCCTCGAAGTTCGGTTTCTCGCCAACCGCGAAGCCCATCTTCATTTCGCGGTCCTCAGCGACTTCACCGACTCGGCGACGGAAACCTGCGAGGGCGACGATGCGATCGTGACCGCCGCCCGGGAAGGCGTCGCGGCCCTCAACGCCCGCTATGCACCCGAATCCAGCGAAGCGTTCTATCTCTTCCACCGGCCCCGGCGGTGGAACGCGGGCCAGGGCGTCTGGATGGGCTGGGAACGGAAGCGAGGCAAGCTGGCGGAGTTCAACCGGTTCGTCCGGACGATGGACCGGGGCGCCTTCTCGGTGATTGAGGGCAATGTCGAGGCGCTCGGCGGGCTTCGCTACGTCATCACCCTGGACGCCGACACCGTCCTCCCGCCGGATGCTGCGCCGGACCTGGTTGGGGCGATCGCGCACCCGCTCAACCGGGCCGAGTACGACCCGGCCTTGGGACGGGTGGTGCGGGGTTACGGAATCCTCCAGCCGAGGGTCGGAGTGTCGCTGCCGAGCGCGGCGCGGTCCCACTTCGCGGCGATCTTCTCGGGGCGACCCGGGGTCGATCCCTACACCACGGCGGTATCCGACGTCTATCAGGACCTTTACGGCGAAGGCAGCTTCACCGGTAAGGGGATCTACGACATCGACGCGTTCGAGCAGGCCACCCATGGCCGCTTCCCGGAGAACCGGCTTCTCTCCCACGACCTGATCGAAGGCAACTACGCCCGGACCGGGCTGGTCACCGACGTCAACATCTACGACGACTATCCGGCCAGTTACGCCACCTACACTCGCCGGAAGCACCGGTGGATCAGGGGCGATTGGCAGCTGCTCCAGTGGCTGACGCCGACGGAGCCGGGCACCAACGGACCGGAACCCAATCGGCTGTCAATGCTGTCGCGGTGGAAGATCCTCGACAACCTCCGCCGGAGCACGGTCGAACTCGCCCAGTTGGCGTTCCTAGTAGCGGTGTGGACCATCCTTCCCGGTTCGCCGCTCCGGTGGACGCTTATCGCCCTTGGCTTGATCGCGGCACCGTGGCTTGCATCGCTGCTGATCGCAACCCTTCGGGTGCCTCTCCACCAGTCGTGGCGGGCCTACTTCGGCGCCGTTGGCCTCGACGCCCTCCGGAGCGCCGGACAGCTCGGTCTCGGCCTCGTTTTCCTCCCCCACCAGGCGTGGATCTCGGCCGACGCGATCATCCGGACATTGTGGCGGCTGTTCGGGTCGGGGCGCTACCTGCTCGAGTGGCAAACGGCGTCCACCACCGAACGAGCCACTCCCGACAGGCGAGTCTTGGGGCATACGATGGGGCCGGCACTGGCACTGGTCGGGGCGATCGGGATCCTGGTGGCTATGCGGTTGGCCCGGGCCGACGATGCCCACCAGATCCTGGTACTGGCGGTCGCTACCCTGCCTCTTCTGCTTGCCTGGATCGCAGCGCCGTTCATCGCTACGGCGCTAAGTGCCCCGGCGGTGCGTCCTGAACGACGGCTGGCTGCGGCCGGCCGTCGCCAGCTCCTCCGTTACGCACTGCTCCACTGGCGTTTCTTCGACCGGTTCGTCGGCCCGGAAACCAATTGGCTCGCACCCGACAACTTCCAGGACGATCCCGACCCCGTAACGGCGATGCGGACGTCGCCCACCAATCTCGGCCTCCAGCTGCTGGCAACGGTCAGCGCCTACGACCTCGGTTTCCTGACCCTGGAGCGGCTCGTCGTTAGGCTCGAACGAATCTTCACCTCGCTCGCGCGGCTGGCCCGGTTCCGGGGTCACTTCTACAACTGGTACGACCTCACCGATCTCTCGGTCCTCGAACCGGCCTACATCTCCACGGTCGACAGCGGCAACCTCGCCGGTCACCTGATCGCCCTCCGCCGAGCCTGCCTGACGCTGCCGGATGAACCGGCCGACCCGCACCGGGTCACTCGAGCCGTCGCCGCGGCCCTCGGCATCGCCGGCTCTCGTCTCGAGAGCCTTGTGTCAGCGTCGTCCCATTCTTCGGCCGTTCGCAGCGGACTGGTCGAGGCTGGCACCAGGCTGAGTGCCACCCGCCGGGCTCTCCGGTCAGCGGGTGAGGATCCCGATCCCGGCGCTGCGCTCGCCGCCATCGGCGCGCGTCTCCGAGAGGCGATGACCCTGATCGAGGCGACGGGTCTTTCCCCCGAGGCGACCGAGTCGGCCCTGGAATGGATCGGCTGGAGCATCAAGGCGATCGATGACGCAGCACTGGCCGTCACCGACCCCGCCGGGACACTTCGCCGCCGTGCCGCCGACTCCGAGGCGGCCCGAGCGCTCGTGAACCGGTTCGACGTGATTGCCCAGCGGGCCTACGCCTACGCGATGGAGATGGAGTTCGGCTTTCTGCTCGAACCCGAACGTAAACTCCTCTCGATCGGGTACCGGCTGTCGAGTCACTCGCTCGATGCGTCGTCCTACGATCTCCTCGCTTCCGAGGCCCGTCTCGCCAGCTTCGTCGCGATCGCCAAGAACGACATTCCGGTCGATCACTGGTTCCGGCTTGGCCGGACCCTAACCTACGCCGCCGGCGGACCCGCGATGGTCTCCTGGAGCGGGAGCATGTTCGAGTACCTGATGCCGGCGCTGGTGATGCGGTCGTTCCCGTTCACCCTACTCGACCAGACCCACCGTGGCGCGGTCCGCAGGCAGATAGGCTATGGCGCGGTCCGAGGCGTTCCCTGGGGCATGAGCGAGAGCGCCTACAACGTTCGCGACCACCACGGCACCTACCAGTACCGAGCCTTCGGCGTTCCCGACCTGGCCCTCAAACGGGGACTGGCGCGGGACCTGGTCGTGGCACCCTACGCCTCCGCACTCGCCACCCTGGTCAGCCCGGACAGGGCCCTCCGCAACCTAACGGCAATCGAACGGCTGTCGGGTCTGGGTGCGTTCGGCTTCCACGATGCAATCGACTATACCCGCCCGACCGCGGAGTCTGAGCCCGCCATCGTCCACAACTACATGGCTCATCACATCGGGATGAGCTTGGTGGCGTTCACTAACGTGCTGACCGGCCAGATCTGGCCCCGCCGGTTCCACGGTGACCCCCTCGTTCGTTCCGTGGAGCCGCTGCTCCATGAGCGCATTCCCCAGGGGCTGATATTCCGGGAGGCGCGGACCGAAGACGCCGGCAACGGCCGCGCCGAACCCGTCTTCGACGGGCCGGCCGTGCGGGAAGTCGACGCGACCGATACGCCGGAGCCGCAGGTGGCGCTGCTCGGGCGGCCGCCGTTCACGCTGATGGTGAGCCACTGCGGCGGCGGCTACAGCCGGTACCATGATCTGGCGATCGCCCGGTGGCGGCCGGACGGTACCCGCGACGACACCGGACAGTTCTGCTACCTCAAGGATCTGGACAGCGGACGGGTCTGGTCGGCGAGCCATCAGCCGGTCTGCGCGCCGGCCGATTGGTATCGGGCGACGCTCGCGACCGATCGGGTGACGTTCCACCGGGCCGACGACGCGATCGAGACGCGGACCGACGTCGCCGTCGTGCCCGACGAGGCCGCGGAGGTTCGCCGGGTCACCGTCACCAACAACGGGAGCCGGGTGCGGGAGGTCGAACTAACCAGCTACGGCGAGATCGTCCTCGCCCCGCCTGACGTGGACCGGGACCATCCGGCCTTCGGCAACCTATTCGTCGAGACCGAGTGGCACGAGTGGTGTACCGCGATCACCGCCCGGCGGCGCCCCCGCTCACCGGCGGATCCGGCGCTCTGGTGCGTCCACGTCGTCGATGCCGGGAAGGATCGGGTCGGGTCGGTGTCGTTCGAAACCGACCGGGCCCGGTTTCAGGGACGGGGCCGCACCCTCCGAGAGCCGGTGGCGCTCGAGCAGGACGGCGACCTGGCTGGGACGACCGGCGCGGTGCTCGACCCGATCTTCGCGCTCCGGACCCGAGTGCGTCTTCGCCCAGGCCAGTCGGCGTCGGTCACCTTCACCACCCTGATCGCTACCACCCGGGAACGCGCCTTCGAACTCGCCGGCCGCTACCACGATCCTCATGCTGCCCAGCGAGCCCTCGACCTGGCCTGGACCTCAAGCCAGGTGGAGTTGCGCGAGCTCGGCATCACCCCGGCCGAGTCGACCGTCTTCCAGCAGCTGGCGGGTCACCTCTTCTTCGGCAACGACGCTGCTCGCGCGCCCGAAGCTGAACTCCGACTGACGCGGGGATCGCAGCCCCGCCTCTGGGCCCACGGAATCTCGGGCGACTGGCCCATCGTCCTCGCCACTATCAGCGACGGGGAAGGGATTCCGACTCTTCGCCAGATCCTCGCCGCCCATCGCTACTGGCGGCGCCGGGGCATGGCCGTCGATCTGGTGATCCTGAACGCCCATCCGACCACTTATCAGGCGGACCTCGAAGCCGCGATCGCCGCCGCGATCAACGCCATGGATCAGCCCGATCTGTCCGACCGGCCCGGCGGAGTCTTCGTCCGCCGCAAGGATCTCCTGGGCCCGGCCGACCTTCTCGTCCTTCGAGCCGCTGCCCGCCTGCTGGTTTCCTGCGACGGCCGTCTCCTTGGCCGGATCGTCCAGGCCCTGAAGCCGCCACCGGAACTCGGAGCCGATGCTGAGACCGGATTCTTCACTCGGCTGAGGCGGGCCGAGCGGAGCGAGGTGCCGGCCCAGGGAGGGTTGCAACGCCTGTGGCCGGGGCGGCCGGTGGACGAACAGACGGCCGCGACCGTCCCGCATATTCCGGATGACGGAGCCACCGACGCTCCGCCGGTCCTCGCGTTCGACAACGGACTCGGCGGGGTCACCCAGGAGGGCGACTACGAGATCCGGGTCGACGGCGACCGGCTGCCTCCGGTACCGTGGATCAACGTCATCGCCAACCAGCGCGGTGGCTTCATTGTGAGCGAACGCGGCGCCGGTTTCACCTGGGCGGAAAGCAGCTACTTTTTCCGGCTCACCCCGTGGCACAACGATGCCGTCGGCGATCCGCCCACGGAGGTGATCTACCTTCGGGACAAGACCACCGGCGAAATCTGGTGCCCCACCCCGGCGCCGGTCCGGACCGAGGGAGGCTATTCCATCCGCCACGCCCCGGGCCACACGACCTTCCGCCACCAGCATGGCGATATCGCGACGCACCTCCGGCTCGGCATGGTTTCGGATGAGGCGGTCAAGTGCGCGGTGCTCCGGGTCACCAATCAGGGCACCTCCTCTCGCCGGCTCTCGATGACGGCGTACGCAGAATGGACCCTTGGCGTCAGGCGGGAACAGACCCAGCATCACCTCGTCACCAGCCACGAGCCCGACACCGGCGCCATCTTCGCCCGGAACACGTTCGACTCGCAGTACGCCGGCTGGTACGCCTTCCACGCCCTGAGCGAGCCGGTGACCAGTCTCACCGGCGACCGCCGCGAATTCCTTGGCCGCAACGGCACCCTCAGTGCGCCGGCGGCACTGGCCTGGTCGCCCGAGTCGAGCCCCGGTCTCAGCGGGAAAACCGGGGCATGTATCGATCCGTGCTCCGCGCTCCAGTGCGAGATCGACTTGGCACCGGGCGAGACGCGGAGCGTCGTCGTACTCCTCGGCGCGATGCCGGACCTGCCCGGCGCCCGGGACGCGGTGACCCGCTGGAGTGACCCGGCACGCGCCGCAGCCGCCGTGGCGACGAGCGCCGAAGAGTGGAACGAGCGGTTGTCACGGATCACGGTCCGGACGCCGGAACCGCTGTTCGACGTCATGGTCAATCGCTGGACGCTGTATCAAACGCTGGCCTGCCGAATGTGGGCCCGGTCCGCGTTGTATCAGAGCGGCGGCGCCTTCGGTTTTCGCGACCAGCTACAGGATGCGATGGCGCTGGTGTACGCCGAGCCGGGGCTGGCCCGGGAGCACATCCTCCGGGCAGCCGCGCGCCAGTTCCTCGAGGGCGACGTCCAGCACTGGTGGCACCCGGAAACCGGCCGGGGGGTGCGGACCCGGTTCTCCGACGATCTCGTCTGGCTCCCCTACGTGGTCAACCGCTACCTCGAGGTTACCGGCGACCGGTCGCTGCTCGACGAGTCGGTGCCGTTCCTCCGGATGCGGGAGCTGGGAGCCGGCGAGCACGAGAGCTACGATCGTCCCGAGGTCACCGGCGAGATGGCCACGGTGCACGAGCACTGCCTCCGGGCGCTCCGCCGAGCCTCGACCGCAGGCGCACACGGCCTGCCGCTCATCGGCGGCGGGGACTGGAACGACGGGATGAACCGGATCGGAATCGAAGGCCGGGGAGAGAGTGTCTGGCTGGCGTGGTTCCTGGTCGCGACGCTGCGGGCCTATGCCGTTCACGCCGATACCAGCAACGACCCGACCACCGCGGCGGAGTGCCGGAGCCGGGCCGACCGGTACGCCGCCGCGGCCGACGCCAACGGATGGGACGGGGCCTGGTATCGCCGGGCCTACTTCGATGACGGCTCCCCTCTCGGCACCACGGGCGACGACGAATGCCGGATCGACTCGATCGCCCAGAGCTGGAGCGTCATCTCGGGTGCCGGTGATCCGGCCCACCAGGCCCGGGCAATGCAGTCGGTCGAAGAGCATCTCGTCCGGCCGGATGCCCGGCTGATCCAGTTGCTCGACCCGCCGTTCGACCTGACCGAGCGGGACCCGGGCTATATCAGGGGCTATGTGCCGGGGGTGCGCGAGAACGGGGGGCAGTACACCCACGCCGCACTCTGGACCGTGTGGGCCACCGCCCTCCAGGGTGACGGCGACCGGGCGTTCGAGCTCTACCAGATGCTCAACCCTTTGACCCACAGCCGGACTCCGGAAGAAGTCCATATATATAAGGTCGAACCCTACGTGGTCGCGGCCGATGTCTACACGGCGCCCGGCCATGTCGGCCGGGGTGGGTGGACCTGGTACACTGGGTCGGCCAGTTGGATGTACCGGGTCGGGTTGGAGAACATTCTCGGCTTCACCAAGCGGGGCGATACGCTGTGGTTCGAACCGGCCGTGCCGCTGGCCTGGCCGGAGTTCTCGGTCAGCTATCGGTATGGGCGGAGTACCTACGAGATCATCGTCCGTGAACCGGCCCGGATCCGGCGCGGGGCCGCCGTGGTGGTCGTCGACGGCCGAAGGCTCAGTGGGTGGTCCCTTCCCCTGGTCGACGACGGGCGGCGCCACAAGGTCCTCGTCTCACCCGGCTGACGCCCGGCGAGGCTCATACCCGAGCCTCGCGGGTCGGGCCGTTAGTGTATGGCCCAACCGATCGACCGTGAGCAGATCACCTGCAGCAGTACCGTACGAGGCGCGGCCATCAGCCCACCCGAATATGTGTTTGCTGCAGGGCGCACGATAAGGTGTGAGTCCTGGACGTGGTTTCTCCCAGCGGTCCGGAGATCTTTTGTTCGGTTGGCTAGGAAGAAGTGTGTTGAGACAGACAGTAATACCGTGTGCTACGTGGGGGATACTGGAATCGGGCTTGGCAAGGGGATGCTAAGGCCGGTTATGCCTTGCAGCCTTACCGGATTAGACTGCAAGGAGTACAATATTATCGGATTAGGCTGCAAGGAGGCGGGCTCCTCGCAGGTCCAATACTTGTTCGGCGGACAGGGCATAGACGATTGAGCGAGACGACTCGATGAAGCAGCACGTTGACCGAATCAAGCCCGACTCCTACGGGATCACGACGTACTTAGAGAATCTGCGTCGCGGGCAATACCAGATCCCCACGTTCCAGCGCGATGTGGTTTGGGACCGGGATCGCGTCAAGAAACTGTGGGACAGCATCTACAGCTTCTATCCGCTAGGCAGCATCCTTGTTTGGCTCACCGAGACGCGGTTACAGCACCACCGCGAAATCGGCGGCCACCCCCTGCGGGATGAGCCGAGCGCCCGCGACTTCCACTACCTCCTTGACGGCCAGCAACGCACAACGGCCCTGCTCACCTCGATGTATGGAGGAAGCATCAAAGGGCAGGAGAAGCGCGACCCACATCTCTACGTCGACCTCACGATCGAGGATATTGACGAGGTTGAAGACGAGTCATGGCGAGAACGGTTCTTGTTCTGGGACGAGATCGATGACCGAGGGGGAGAACTCCTCCGCAACGTCGGTCGGAAGAAGCGATACGACAGCGGTCTGATCGTCAAGCTGCAGGACGTCGCGGAGCGGTACTCCGACCTCGAGCGTGCGCTTGTTGATGCTGGTCGCGTGGACTACGACGACCCCGCGCGCGAGCAGCTCCGCAGCTTCAAGCAAGTGTTCGACAGCTACAAGCTCTCGTTCATCGAGCTACGCGGGATCGAAGTGGCAGAGGTCTGCCAGATCTTCGAGCGGATCAATCAAGCCGGGCAGCCACTGAGCATGTTCGACATTGTCGTCGCCAAGACCTTCAGGCCAGAGGACGACGGAACGCCCGGCTTTTACCTCCGCGGTTTGTTCGAGCGCTTCCGCCACGACCTCGACCTTGCCGGTAGCCGCTTCGTCGCCGTTGACGACATGACCCTGCTTCAGATCCTCGCAGTGCTCGTGCGCGACAGCATACCGGACGCCGGAGTTCACAACATCACGGACCGCTATCTTAACGTCCTCCGCACCGACCACCTCGAGTCGGTCTGGGAGGACGGAACGAAGGCGATCCGCAAGGTCTTCGACTTCCTCGACAATCACCTGCGGCTCCCCGGCCCCGCGCTCGTTCCATACCGGTACTTCTACATGACGCTGGCATCGTACTTCTTTGGAAACGCCACGCCGGACTACAATCTACTGAAGCGCTATTTCTGGTACTTCAGCTTCCACAACGAGGATCTGCTCAGTAACACGACGCACCTAAAGGACCACGTGAGTCGGTTCCAGGCTTCACGACGTGGTGACGACTTCGGGTTTGACCGGTTTCTGATTGACCGGGACCGGCTGCGGCGGACGACCTACAGCACTCGTGGGCGCTTGTCGCGGGCCGTGTTGGCGCTCTACGCGCAACAGGATCCGCGCGACTGGAAGCACACGGACCGTTCCGTGCTGACGCAGGTCTACTACGAACTGACAGACCGCCCGAACCTACATCACGTCTTCCCGCTGGACTTCTGCGAGCGGCACTTGGACGAGCAGCGGGCGAGGTGCGCCGACAGTCTACTCAACATCGCCTATTTGACGCAGATCACGAACCTGGAGATCAGCAACAAGAACCCGCTCGAATACCTGCGGGACTATCTCGGCACCGGGTTCGCCGATGTCCAGCGTACTCACTTGCTGCCGGAGGTGATCGTCAAGTGGGCGGGTTCTGAACAGATGCCAGAGGATGCGCTCGACACCTTCGTGGAGGCTCGGCTTGAGCTGATCTTGGCACGCGTCCGCGAGTATCTCGACGGCATTTCGGTCGAGACAATAGATACCCGTGACGTCACAGGTCGTACCGAAGCAAGCCCAACTGGCAGCGAGACCCTCGCGGTGGATCTCACTGCCGCCGAACAAGGCGATGCAGCTGACGGCGCTCCGCGCCGCAGCTGATCGCCAAGTTAGAACGCGGAGGACCCACCCTGTTTCCAGGCTCCTTCTTCAGATTCGATGGACGCCTTGGCCGAGCAGCCTTCGCGGTCCGCTACGGAATACCTTACCTCGTCTTGGGGGCTCTACCCGGCCTACTCCTGCCCCATGGTCCGGTCCAGGTCCTCTTGGAAAGCTCAGTTCTCCTGATCTTCCTCCCGGGCATCTCTCGGCGGCTGCACGATCTGAACCTCACTCTCTGGTTGGTTACCGGTCTTTGGGCGATCTACGGCGCCGTTTTGGCCATCCAGACCACCGGTGTCTTCGGGGCTCGCCGGAGTCTCGCCACCCTCCTCTCGGACCTGCCACTCTTCGTCCTCGTGCTCCTGCTATTCCTGGTTCCAGGAACGGAAGGTCCCAACCGCTTCGGAAAACGGAAGGGGAATCCGGACTCCGGCTCCGCGGTCTAACAGACGTTTGCTGGCCCGTTCAGCTTGCGTAGTGCGCTTCGCTGGAAGCATCGTAGCGGGCAGCAGAAACGCAGAACCGTTAGCTGTACAACGCAGGCGGCCCCACTTGACATCCGGAGCCCAGGTTGGCGATCTTACTGGTAAGTCTTATCGGGAGATTGTGTGACCGTCGCCGCGACCACCACCCTGTCCTCCAAAGGGCAGGTCGTCATTCCAGAAGAGATTCGGAATCAACTCGGACTTGAAGCTGGGGCCCAGTTTGTAGTCATTGCTGATCGCGATGTGGTGATCTTCAAGTTGCTTGAGCCTCCATCGCTCAAGGATTTTGCATCGCTGGTGACTCAGGCGCGCCAAGCTGCCAAGAAGTCTGGAATGCGCCAGGCAGACATCGCGAACGCCGTGAAGAAGGTGCGCCGCTCGCGGTGAAGATTGTCGTCGACACCAACGTTCTCATGTCAGGAATCTTCTTTGGTGGAGTTCCTGGCCGCGTGATCGAGGCATGGGTGAATGGGAAGGTTACGGTGGTGCTCTCGCCAGTGATTCTTGAGGAGTATCATCGCGTGGGCCGCGTGCTCGGTGGGCGTTATCCGGAACGCGCGGCGGCCCTGACCCCGTTGCTTGCGCTGCTCACAATGAATGCCACAATTGTGAACGCAGTCCCCTTGGCTCAGGGCGTTAGCGCCGATCCGGCGGATGACATGTTTCTGGCCGCTGCCGTTGAGTCAGGGGCTCCGGCGATTGTCTCGGGGGACGCCCACCTGCTTGAGTTGTCGGGCTGGAGTGGGATAAGCGTGCTGACGCCGAGACAGTTCGTCGACCGACACTTGCGCGTGGGCTGACATCTAACAAGTATTTGCTGCTGCCAGCGCGCGCCATATTGCGGCTCCGCCCCGAGCGCGATGCAGCGTGCGATGACCCTGGCGGTCCGGGCCAGCGGGATCGGCAAGCGGGCCACCTGCCACACCCTTCGGCACTCGTTCGCTACCCACCTGCTGGAGCTGGGGTACGACATCCGGACGATCCAGGAACTGCTGGGCCACCGAGATGTGTCGACGACGATGATCTATACCCATGTTTTGAATCGGGGAGGGCGTGGGGTACGGAGCCCGGCGGAGGGACTTGGGAGTTATGGTCTGCAGCCTTACCGGATTAGGCTGCGAGTAGTACAATATTTTCGGATTCGGTTGCAGGGAGGGGGGCCCCTCTGCAGGTCCAATACTTGTTAGATGGCGCACGAGACAGGAGGCGTGGTGATGAAGTCATGGGCGCGCGCGACGTTCATCGTGATGCTTGGCGTGATACCGCTCCTGAGTGGACCTTATTTTACTTTGCGCGCTCAGGAGACATTGTCGCGCCGGCTCTTCGATGGGCAATCCCTGACTGGCTGGGAGGGAGACAAGACTGTCTTTCACGTTGAGGCTGGTGCCATCTACGGCGGGTCTGTTACTGGACTGGCCAGCAGCGAGTATCTCTGCACGACGCGTGCCTACGGCGACTTTGACCTGAGCCTAGAAGCTCGACTTGAGGGGCCTCGGGACGTTGCGAACGGCGGAGTTCTCTTCAGGAGCGCGAGAAAGCCTGGCTCCTCTCTGGTGGCGGGGTATCAGGCGGACATGGGCTTCGTGCCAGGAGATGTGCTCTCCTCAATCGCGAATGGCATTCCTGTCGACACGACGGGTGAGCACCCGCTCTGGGGAGTCCTGCTCGATGAGTTCCGCGACGAGTCGTTCAGGTACCCAGGCGACATCCGCGCCCGGCTTCTCTCCGCCCCGGACCGCACCGCGATCCTGGCGGCGCTTGACCAGACTGGCTGGAACCGGGTCATCATTACGGCCGCCGGCCCTCGGATCACAGTTACTCTGAACGGTCTCCTCACGGCAACGTTCGTCGAGGAGCAGCCGGTTCCCGCCGCAGGCCTCATCTGCCTGCAGGCGCATTCCGGCGGGCCATCCAGAGCCGCTTATCGCAACATCCTGATTCGAACCGATCAATCGCCGCGGCAACCTTGAGGTAGGTCAACCACGCCATCTAACACGCCGTGCAGCCGACGTAACGGGTGCAATGATGACGCTTGCCGCGGCTGACGGCTAACATTGGGCCGCCTCCGGATCGCCGCGATCGCGAGGCCACTGAATTCGGATATCTGGCCAGAGGACCTTCACGCGCTAACCAACGTGATGTCAATTAGGATGTAAACCATGAGTAACCCCTTTGTCCCACGCGTCGGCGGAATCCTCAGCGCCGACATTGCCGTTCCCGAACACGAACGTGAAGTGCGCTTCTACTCACGTGTACTCACCACGGGCGAGAATCCGCTTTGGCGCGAGGATCTGATGAACAACCGAGGCATGCCGATCATCGGCTTGGGCGCGCGCAGCGAGGAGTATGCTGACCTTCCGCTCCAATGGATGCCGCACATTCAGGTCGCCGATGTCGCAGCCAGTGTGGAGCGTGCGCTCGAACTAGGCGGGAGTGAGCTTATGCACGGCAAAGACGACGATGGAAAGAGCCAATGGGCGGTGCTGCTCGATCCGAATGGCGCGGCGTTCGGCCTCATCCCAGTCGTTTCTGTGGAGGCGCTCCCCCCAACTGAGGGCGTCTCATCGAGCGACGCTTCGGCGCCTGTGGGTTGCATCGCCTGGCTCGACCTGACGGTCTCCGACGCCTCAGCAACCCGTGACTTCTACGCCCAAGTCGTTGACTGGTCGGTGCAGGACGTCGAAATGGAGGACGCAAACGAGCAGCGCTACGCCGACTACAACATGTTGGGTGATGTCGGAAGCCCGGCTGCGGGAGTCTGTCATGCGCGCGGCGTGAACCTGGGTCTGCCGGCTACCTGGATGATCTACCTTCCCGTTGGCGACCTGGCCGAAAGCCTCCGTCGCGTACGAGAGGAAGGGGGGAAGATCATTAAGGCGACACGGGGGACGGATGGGGAGTACGCCTATGCGGCTGTTCAGGACCCGGTGGGGGCGCGCCTGGCGTTGGTGTCGGGATAGAGTAGGTGTGAGCGGTCCAACAAGGCGTTGTGCCTGACAGCGCGCTTCGCGCCGCAGGTGAACGCCAAAACGTTTGGCAGCCCCACCCAGCCTCTTCTTGACACTAATAACGTGTAGCGTTACTATCGACGCGTGATCCGCTCCTTCCGCAACCGGGATACGGAACGGCTGTTCCTCCGTGAGCCCGTCCGGAAGTGGGGACCCGATGTCCAACGCGCGGGTCTTCGCAAACTGCGGATTCTGGACGCCGCCACTTCGACGGACGATCTCCAGGTCCCGCCGGGGAACCGGCTCGAGAAGTTGCGCGGCAACCGGGCCGGCCAGTGGAGCATTCGCGTCAACGACCAGTGGCACCTCTGCTTCCAGTGGCGCGACGGCGACGCATACGAAGTCGAGCTGGTCGATTACCACTAGGGAGGATCCAATGCCTCGCAAGCGATTGCCGCCGGTTCATCCGGGCGAGGTGCTCGTCGAGGAATTCCTCGAGCCGCTCGGTCTGACCCAGTACCGGGTCGCTAAAGATCTGAGCGTCCCGGCCCGCCGGATCAACGAAATCGTTCACGGAAACCGCGCCATCAGCGCGGACACCGCCCTCCGGCTGTCGCGCTACTTCGGCACGTCGGATCGGTTCTGGCTCAACCTGCAGGCCGCCTACGACCTAGACGTCGAGCGTGATCGCCTCGGCAAGCGCCTGCAGCAGGAAGTCGCGGTCCACCAGAAGGCGAGCAGCACTCCGATCGCGAACCCATAGGAGGAACAAGCGTGTTCCAGGAACACTACCCGCCGCTAGTTGTCGCCTACCTGGTGGGGCTCGGTGGATGGCTGGTGGCCAGCCGTTTCGGGCCGCGGGTGTGGCCACATGAGCCGGTGGAAGGCTTTGTGCGTCCCTGGAAGGAGTTTGGGATCGCGCTGGTCGGAGCGGTAGGCATTCTAGCAATGGGTCGGTTGTGGTCCAGCGGGATCCGCCTGCCCGAGCACGGGGCTTTCGGGCCTGTCTTTGGCGCGATCAACCAAATCCTGATCTTCGCACCGATTCTCCTCGTCGTGGTAATTCGTCGGCAGGCGTGGACCACGGCATGGCTTCCGCGCCGCCGGATCGCGATGCGGCTTCTTGTGGGACTCGTGCTGGCGGGCCTCGCCGTTACCGCATACTCACTCTTGCGAACGGGAACTGACGAGCCGTGGGTCCTGCTAAGCCGAATCTGGCGCTACGAGCACTTCGACGAGATGGCCCAGGTGTTTCTCGAGGATCTGACGATAGCCATCCTGTTCGTGCGCCTGGCAGGTGCCATTGGGAGCCGCTGGACAACCGCTATCGTGGCCGGTCTGTTCGCTGCCGGCCACATTCCAGCGATGATGTCGCACGGCGCGACGTGGCTCGAGCTGGGCGGCCTGCTGCGAGATGCGGGGCTGGGCGTTGCGGTGATTCTCATCTTGCAACGATCACGTGACGTGGCTTGGTTCTGGTGTATCCACTTTTGCCTCGATATGACCCAATTCAACAAAGTCAGCGGTGTCGGATAAATCGGACAGCTCCGAACCCATGAGCAAGATCTTCTTCTACGGCCTGTTCATGGATAGGTCTCTTCTCACTGGGAAAGGTCTTCACCCAGAGATTATCGGGCCAGCCGTGCTACCCGACTACCGCATCCATATCGGCGAGCGAGCAACATTGCTGCGAACCGCTTCGAGTCGCGCCTATGGAATCGTGATGGAGCTCGCCGACCAGGAAGCTCGCGCGCTCTACTCGGAATCGAGTGTTCGCGAGTACCTACGAGCACGCGTACAGGTGGAGCTGTTGGACACAAGCGAAGCTGTTGAGGTGTACTGCTACAACCTGCCGCGCGAGTTGGGCCTCGTCGGGGCGAATCCCGCGTACGCGAGCGAGCTATCACAGTTGGTTAAGGCGCTGCAGTTCGATTCGGCATGCGTCGAAGAAATCGCTGCGTTCGGCGAGGTGTCGTAGTTTCGTATCCGCGGGTCCCCCGGTCCAATCGAGATGACGTCGCCACCTTGCAAGCTGTGGGAGGCGGACGGGGCGACAGCCAGCCTCAGCGGCCTACTAGCCTCCTGGCATCAACAATCGCTGTTGTTGCGGTGCCCAGCAGTGGGCCGGGCCGCTCAACAGCAAAACCGTTAGGCGCACCGGGGCCGGGAGCCCTCCTTGACGCGCGTGACGTGGCCGGCGTCACGTGGCCGGCGTCATTCCCGCATGATCAAGTCGCTCGCGGACAGGCGGACCCAGGAGCTGTTCGCGACTGGCGCGGCCAGACGATTCGCGGCGGACGTGGCCGGTCGGGCTGCTCGCAAGCTGGAGTATGTCCATTTGACCACGAAAGCCCTGTGGGTACGCTCACCCCTGACGGTGACACATTTCACACCGACGAGATCAGCCCTTCCCTCCAAGCAGTTCCTGCACCTCGCCTTCGGTAAGCCCCGCCTTCGCCACGTCCGCATCAGCGCTGAGCAGTTGTTGGTCCTCAGCCCTTCTGGCCAGGGCCAACGCACCTGTCGCGGAGATGGCGCCGGCCCCAGCGAACACCGGGCCTACCACCAGCAGATTCCGTAAGAAACCGGGGTCCTCTACGAGGGCGACAACGGAGACAAAGACCACGGACAGCAAGAAACCACCAGCGGCCCCCCACGCTGCGAACCGTGGAAGGGACATCTGATCAAACCGGCGACGGCCCTCGACCAACCCCAGGA